>QMOL01000104.1 GCA_003648225.1 Chlamydiota bacterium | reverse complement strand
GGAGACCAGCTATGGCAAAAGAAGTATTTCAGCGGACAAAGCCGCACGTGAATGTGGGAACGATTGGACACGTTGACCACGGAAAAACAACGCTCACAGCAGCAATAACTATGCGTCAGGCAGCAAAATTCGGAACAGAGATCAAATCTTATGACCAGATCGATAATGCTCCTGAAGAGAAAGCGCGTGGGATCACGATCAACACCGCGCACGTAGAGTACGAAACAGAAAACCGTCATTACGCGCACGTTGATTGTCCCGGCCATGCAGATTATATTAAAAATATGATTACCGGCGCCGCTCAGATGGACGGAGCGATACTTGTTGTAAGCGCGGCAGACGGCCCAATGCCTCAGACACGCGAGCACATACTTCTTGCGCGTCAGGTGAATGTACCCGCGATGGTAGTATATTTAAATAAAGCTGATCAGGTGGACGATCCTGAGCTGCTTGAGTTAGTAGAGATGGAAGTAAGAGATTTACTTAATGAATATGAATTCCCCGGCGATGACATTCCTGTAATAATCGGTTCGGCATTAAAAGCGACTGAAGGCGATGAAAGTGAAATGGGAATGGGATCAATTGATAAGCTTGTGGAAGCTGTTGATGCGTATATACCGACACCAGCCCGAGATGTAGAGAAGCCTCTTCTTCTTGCCGTAGAAGACGTATTCAGTATTTCGGGTCGCGGAACAGTAGCGACCGGCAGAATAGAAACCGGAATAGTACACACCGGCGATGAAGTGGAGATTGTAGGGATACGCCCGACGAGCAAATCAGTATGTACCGGAGTAGAAATGTTCCGCAAGACACTTGATGAAGGTCAGGCGGGCGATAACGTAGGATTACTGCTTCGCGGAGTTGATAAAGACTCGATTGAACGCGGCCAGGTAATTGCTAAGCCGGGCTCAATAACACCACATACTAAATTCAAAGGTGAAGTGTACATATTGTCGAAAGAAGAGGGAGGCCGTCACACACCGTTTTTCAAAGGTTACCGTCCTCAGTTTTATTTTCGCACAACGGATGTAACCGGCGCGGTAACATTACCTGAAGGAACGGACATGGTAATGCCTGGAGACAATGTAACAATGAATGTAGAATTAATAACACCGATTGCTATGACAATAGGGCTTCGTTTTGCTATCCGTGAAGGCGGCAGGACAGTTGGAGCGGGTCAGGTAACCGAAATAATTGAATAAGCAGGTAAATTATCATGGCAAGAGAAGTTATAACACTTGCATGTACTGAATGTGGTAACCGCAATTATACTACGAAGAAAAATAAGCGTGCATCCACAGGTCGTTTGGAGCGGAAGAAATATTGCCGTTATGACAGGCGACATACATTACATAAAGAAACAAGGTAAGAGATCAGGAAATCGGAATTTGGAATACAATAATGATATTCTAAATCTGATAGGGCAGTAGCTCTAATTGGTAGAGCGCCGGATTCCAAATCCGATGGTTGGGGGTTCGAGTCCCTCCTGCCCTGCCAGAATACAAAGGGAAAAAATGGCTAAAGAAAAAATTAATATAGTAGAACGCTCAAAAATGTTTATTAATGAAGTTTGGCTGGAACTTCAAAAAGTAAATTGGACACCCCGGCGTCAATTAATACAGGCAACTCGTGTAGTAATTGCGGGAACATTTGTGTTAGCGATATATTTATTTCTTACGGACACTGCTTTTTCCGCTGTACTTAAATGGTTTCTTGAATTAAGACTATAATAAATCTACGGGAATCCTAAATGCACAAATGGTATGTATTACACGCGCTTTCAGGCAAAGAACAACGAGCGAAAGAACTGCTTGAAGAAAGAGTAAGACTCGCAGAGATGGGAGATCTTATTCGTCAGGTGATTATTCCTGTTCACACGGTGCAGGATATTCGCGGCGGTCAGAAAAAAATATCGACCCGCAAGTTTTTCCCGGGATATATGCTGGTAGAAGTTGAGTTGAATGATGACTCATGGCAGCTTATTAAACATACACAGGGAATAATTGGATTTCTTGGCGGTGGGAAGCCTAAAGCTCTCAGCCAAAAAGAAGTTGCGGAAATGTTTGAGCAAATTGAAGAGTCCAAAGAAAAAATCGCTCCGAGAGTACGGTTTGAAGCCGGTGATCGTGTGAAAGTGAATGAAGGCCCTTTCGAAGGATTTATTGGACACGTGGAAAAAGTAGATGAAGAACGCGGTAAGCTTGGAGTATCGGTAACCGTGTTTGGTAGAACAACACCTGTTGAACTTGAGTTTTGGCAGGTTGAAAAAGAACAATAAAATTATAATAGCAGGAGAAATCCATGCCACCTAAAAAGAAAATATCTGGATATATAAGACTTCAAATACCGGCAGGAAAAGCCACACCTGCGCCGCCAATTGGTCCGGCGCTGGGGCAGCACGGTGTTAACATTATGGAATTTTGCAAACAGTTTAACGCTTCTACTCAAGATAAAGAGCAGGGCTTGATAACACCGGTTGTGATTACAGTTTACGCTGATAAATCATTTACATTTATAATGAAATCACCGCCGGCAGCAACTCTAATTAAAAAAGCCGCTAATATTGCTACCGCGTCGGGAACGCCCAACCGCGATAAGGTGGGAACAATCACACGTGAACAGATTAAACAGATTTGTGAAACTAAAATGGAAGATTTGAACGCTCGTGATGTTGATGCCGCAATGCTGATGGTTGAAGGAACGTGCCGCAGTATGGGTGTTGATGTGGTAGATTAATTTGAAATGAATGGTAAATTAACAATTTATAAATAGTCACCCCGTTTGGGGTAGCGTGATAAGGAAAAAACGCGATGAATAAAAAGAATAAAAGACACAAAGAAAATAGCGCTAAAGTCGAAAATAAACTTTATACTCTAAATGAAGCAGTAGAGCTCGCTATTCAAATGAAAGCTCCGAAATTTGTTGAATCGATAGATTTAAACTCACGACTCGGTATCGATCCCAAAAAAGCTGACCAGGCAGTTAGAGGAACCGTCGCTCTTCCACACGGCACAGGAAAGAAAATTCGAGTCCTCGCTTTTGCTACAGGAGCTGATGCCGATGCTGCAAAAGAAGCCGGAGCGGATTTTGTTGGATATGAAGATTTAATAAAAAAGATTAAAGATGGTTGGACTGATTTTGACATTGCAATTGCTTCACCAGCAACAATGAGAGAAGTCGGGAAAATAGGCAGAGTGCTTGGCCCGCGTGGCCTTATGCCGTCTCCCAAGGCGGGAACGGTAACACAAGATGTCGGAACGGCAGTTACTGAATTCAAATCAGGAAAAGTAGAGTTTAGAGCTGATAAACAAGCCGGAATTCATTGTCCGGTAGGTAAAGTCAATTTTACAGCGGAACAGATTACTGATAATATTTGCGCTTTAGTAGGAGCAATTTTAAAATTAAAACCTTCTGCTGCTAAAGGAACATACCTTCAAAAAATATCAATATCTACTACTATGGGACCCGGAATACGCATTGATCCCAATGATGCTGAAAGCATGGCATTAAAAAAATAAAATATTAATAAACCGGATTAAAATATTTCACCACTAATAAGAGTTAACCGATGCGACCGGAACAAAGTTATATAGCTGAGGAATTAAAAGAACGTTATGCAAAAAATAATCTTATGATTGTTGCTTCATATCATGGACTTACAGCTGAAAATATGAACGATTTGCGAACTTCCGTTTTTAATAATGACGGAAGAATCGATGTAGTAAAAAATAGACTTCTAAAAAGAATACTTCCGGAGGATATTGAAAAAGAATCCTTGGACTCACTCTTGAAAGGTCCTTCTACTATAGCCGCTACTGATAATGATATCGTTGCACTTGCAAAAGCTTTATCAGAATTCGCTAAAGATAATAAAGAACTCAAAATTCGCGGCGGTTTGCTTGAACTTTCAAAAATTCTTACTGCTGATGATATAATTTCACTCGCCAGTCTGCCATCAAGAGAAATCTTGCTTGCTCGTTTACTCGGCGCAATTAAAGGCCCTGTTACAAATATCACCAGACTGCTCGATACAATGGTCACAAATGTGGTGAGAGTGATTGACCAGGTGGCAAAAGCGAAAGAAGAAGCGGGAGAAAAACCCGAAGCGGCTCCTGTAGAAGAAGTGAAACCCGAAGCGGAAGTGAAACCCGAAGCGGCTCCCGCGGAAGAAGTGAAACCTGAAACGGAAGAAAAAGCCGAAGCGGCTCCCGCGGAAGAAGCGAAACCTGAAGCGGAAGAAAAACCCGAAGCGGCTCCCGCGGAAGAAGTGAAACCCGAAGCGGAAGAAAAAGCCGAAGCGGCTCCCGCGGAAGAAGTGAAAGCCGAAGCGGCTCCCGCGGAAGAAGTGAAACCTGAAGCGGAAGAAAAAGCCGAAGCGGCTCCCGCGGAAGAAGCGAAACCTGAAGCGGAAGAAAAAGCAGAAAAATAAAAAGTCCTCATTAACATAAATTAATACGCACTCTAAATAGATAATAATAACAATAACCTCTTAAACAAAACTTAATAATCAAACGAGGTGAAGGAGATTAAAATGGCATCCGAAAAACTTGAAGCAATCATCAAAGAAATTGACGAATTAACTGTACTTGAACTTAACGAGCTTGTAAAAGCACTTGAAGAGAAATATGACGTAACAGCGGCAGCGCCTATGGCAATGGCTATGGCACCCGCAGCTGGAGGCGAAGCGGCAGCTGAAGAGAAGACAGAATTTACTGTAGTTCTTATAGGCGCCGGCGATAAAAAAATTCAGGTTATTAAAGAAGTTCGTGCAATCACACAACTTGGACTTAAAGAAGCTAAAGCTCTTGTTGATAATCCTCCTAAACCAATTAAGGAAGATATCCCGAAAGAAGAAGCCGAAGAAATTAAGGCTAAAATTGAAGCAGCCGGCGGTGCTGTTGAGATTAAATAAATTAATTATTGAGACCGCTGAATTGTTCATTAAATATTTTATAAATATTAAACGGGCAATTAATCACAAAACGTTGCGCTCGGGCAATCAGTCGTGTTTTTTAACAAAACACGCCTGGTTACCGTTGCGCTATACTTACTTATTATAAATACATCCAGTTGGAAATTATGCGCAAAAATTATGCCTCACTTCCAGATTTGGTGCCGTTGCCTTCGCTGACAGAGGTTCAGCGTAAATCATACGATGACTTTTTACAGAAAGATCTTTTACCCGAAGAACGTAAAGATATAGGTTTACAATCGCTCTTCAATGAAATCTTTCCTGTTGTAAGTACATCTAAGAAATTGGAAATGCACTTCGTTCATTATTCATTCGGAGTACCTAAGTACAATATTTTAGAGTGCAAACGCAGAAAAATGTCTTATCAAGTTCCTCTTAAAGTTACACTTCGCATTAAAGGCCCGGACGATATTATGAAGGAGCAAAGTGTGCATCTTGGACGTGTACCTTTGATGACAGAACACGGTACTTTCATTATCAACGGTGTTGAAAGAGTAATTGTCAGTCAGTTACAGCGTTCACCGGGAATATCATACGAACAGAAACAACATCCTACAGGGGTTAATCTACCTGCATTTACGATCATCCCTTATCGCGGAACTTGGCTCGAAGCTACTTTCGATTTAAATGATAATATTTTTCTAAGTGTTGATAGAAGGCATAAAAGCAGAAAAATTCTTGTTACGACTTTATTGAGAGCTTTAGGCTTTGAAAAAAATGAACAGATAGCCTCGCTCTTTTATAAAGAATCCACTATTCGTCTGAAAACCAATACCGTAAAGAAAAGAGCAATTGGCAAAGTTCTTTCTAAAAGTGTAAAATCAAAAAGCGGAAGAAAAATTCTTGCTAAATCATTAACTGTTGTTACTGATGATTTAATTAAATTATTCACTAAAGAAGGTATAGATGAAATCAGTTGCCTTAAAAATGCCGAACAGGATTCGCCAATTCTGAAAATGCTTGAAAAAGAGGATTTTGCTACTGACAGAATCAGGGCATTGCAACTCATTTATATGCGATTACAGCCGGGAGAACCCGTTGTTCTGCAAAATGCGGAAAATTTGCTTAAACGTCTTTTCTTTGATAAAGCAACTTATGATCTCGGCAAAGTAGGTCGGTATAAATTTAATAAAAAACTTGGATTCCCTACTGATGAAGAAAATCTTAAAGCTACAACCCTTTCTGAAAATGATATTGTCACTGCCGTAAGTTATCTCCTCGATTTGCATTCCGGAAACAAAACTTCAACTTTAACCGGAGTTCCGGTTGACCTTGATGATATCGACCATCTTGGTAACAGACGAGTAAGGTCGGTTGGTGAATTGGCAATGAACCAGTGCCGTATCGCACTTCTTCGTTTAGACAAATATGTTCGCGACCGCATGAGTCAGCAAAATCAGGCTATTGATATTCCAATGCCGGAAAAGCTTGTGAATCCAAGAATTCTTACTAATTTATTAAGAGACTTTTTTGGCAGTTCACAGTTGTCACAGTTTATGGACCAGTTAAACCCGCTTGCGGAACTTACTCATAAGCGCAGATTATCTGCTTTAGGACCGGGTGGATTGAACCGCGATAGAGCCGGTTTTAAAGTCAGGGACGTTCACAGTTCACATTATGGTCGCATTTGTCCTATTGAAACTCCTGAAGGAGCAAACATTGGACTTATATCTTCTATGAGTACTTATGCTGTCGTAAACAATCTCGGCTTTATTGAAACCCCTTATGTGAAAGTTGAAAAAGGCGTGATTACCGGTAAGGTTGTTTATCTTACTGCTGATGCTGAAGAAAAGTTTACAATTGCACAGGCAAACGCGCAGCGAAACAGTAAAGGTAAATTAACAAAAAAAGAGGTCATGTGCAGAAAAGCGGGAAACTTCGTTTTAGCTCCTGTTGAAGAAGTGCAATACATTGATGTATCACCAAAACAAATTGTTTCTATCGCGGCAGGTATTATTCCTTTCCTGGAACACGATGATGCTAACCGCGCGCTTATGGGCTCAAATATGCAGCGTCAAGCTGTTCCACTTATGGTAACTGAACAGCCATTAGTTGGAACCGGAATGGAAGAAGTTGTCGCGCGTGAAAGCGGCGCTTTACTTATTTCTGATGTTGATGGTGAAGTTATTCAATCAGACGCTAAACACGTACTTGTTGATACTGAAGAAGGAGAAAAAGATTTTCTGCTTAGAAAACATGAACGTTCTAATGCTGATACTTCTATAAATCAACGTCCTTTAGTGAAAACAGGCGATAAAGTTAAAACCGGAGACGTTTTGGCCGACGGATCAGCAACTTGTGATGGAGAACTTGCTCTCGGTAAAAATGTGCTTGTCGCCTTTATGCCTTGGGAAGGTTATAATTTCGAGGATGCAATTCTTGTAAGTGAAAGACTTCTTAAAGAAGATTATTTTACTTCTATTCACATAAATCATTTTGATGTTACTGTAAGTGAAACAAAACTCGGCCGCGAGGAAACGACTCGCGATATACCTAATGAAAGCGAATCCGCGCTTTCTATGTTGGATGCCGAAGGTATTGTTCTTCCGGGAACTGAAGTTCATCCGGGAGATATTCTTGTCGGAAAAATTACTCCTAAGAGTGAAGCGGAACTGACTCCTGAACAACGGCTCCTAATGGCGATTTTCGGTGATAAAGCAACTGATATTAAAAACGCAAGTCTTAAAGCGTCTTCAGGAACTCACGGAATTGTAATGCATGTTGATGTGTTTAGAAGACGTATCAGTGATACCACTCGTGACAAAACTGAAGAAAAGAAAAAAGTGAAACGTGCTCATGAAGAGTTTGTTAAAGCTGAACATGACTTAATCGACTGGCGTAAAAATAAATTGACTAAAATATTTTCCGCTAAAATCAAGGGAGATGTTATTGATGAAATAACAGGCGAAATCCTCGCTTCTGAAGGCGAAATAGTCAGCCCCCAACTCGCATTGAGAATCGAACGACAAAGACTTCTCGGCCTCGATGTTAAAGATGAAGAATTCGCCAACGCAATTAATAGAATTCATTATAAATTTGAGTATGAACTCGAAACTATCAGTACAGGTTATTACCGCGCTATTGAATATATAAGACGTGGTGACGAACTTGAACACGGTGTCCTTAAAATCGTCAGAGTTTACATCGCAATTAAACAAAAATTGCAGGTAGGGGATAAAATGGCCGGACGACACGGAAATAAAGGTGTTATTTCTAAAATTATGCCGCAGGAAGATATGCCTTACCTTGAAGACGGTACACCTGTTGATATTGTTCTCAATCCTCTCGGTGTACCTTCGCGTATGAATGTAGGTCAGATTCTCGAAACGCATCTTGGCTGGGCAGCTAAAGAACTTGGTATGAAAGTGGCCACGCCGGTTTTTGATGGTATTTCGGAAAAGGAAATAAATGCTTTACTTAAAAAAGCAAAACTTCCCGAACATGGAAAAGTAAAACTTATTGATGGACGTACCGGTGATACTTTCAAACAGACCGTTACCGTCGGCTATATCTATATGATGAAACTCGGTCACCTTGTAGCAACTAAAATACATGCCCGCGCAACAGGGCCTTATTCGCTCGTTACGCAGCAGCCGCTTGGTGGTAAAGCTCAGTATGGCGGACAGAGACTTGGAGAAATGGAGGTCTGGGCACTGGAAGCTTACGGAGCCGCTTATACTTTGCAGGAACTTCTTACTGTTAAATCAGATGACGTTGATGGAAGACTTGAAGTTTACAGCTCAATCGTTAACGGTGATTACTCATTGTCTGCAAGAACACCGGAATCATTTAACGTTCTTGTTAATGAATTGAAATCCGCGTGTCTTGATATTCGTGTTGAGAAAATCGATACTTTATTATAAAAGAAAATTGTAATCTGCCACTTTTCAAAACCCTGAAGATACAAATGGCAACTGAAAAAAATATTAAAACAGAAAATCAAACTTCATTCGATGGTCCGGTTAG
>QMOL01000103.1 GCA_003648225.1 Chlamydiota bacterium | reverse complement strand
CGGGTTAAATAAAAAAATGCACGGAGCGGCAGGCCCTCTCGCAAATTGTGAAGATGTTAGTGAACTGGAAGATTTTCCGTGGCCGAATCCGGATTATCTATTTTTTGACGATGCGGTTGAGTTTATAAAAAATCTTGGTGATTATTATCGCGCAAGTGGGTTCTGGACTTGCTTCTATCACAATATTATGGACCTGTTCGGTATGGAAAACTACATGATTAAAATGTACACTCATCCTGATGTTGTTCATGCGGTAACAGACAAAGTTTGTGAATTTTATTTTGAGGCAAACGAACGTTTTTTCGCTCTCGCGAAAGATGAAGTCGACGGCTTCTTTTTCGGAAATGATTTCGGAACGCAAAGAGATTTAATTTGCAGCCCGGAAATGTTCGATAAATTTATAATGCCCTGGTTTAAAAAATTCACGCAGCAAGCCCATGACCACGGATATCAGGCAATCCTTCACTCTTGCGGCGCTATTCATAAAGTTATTGGCCGGTTAATTGATGCGGACGTTGATTGTCTTCACCCGCTGCAAGCTAAAGCTGATAATATGGATGCGGAAACTTTATCAAAAGATTTTAAAGGACAAATTGCCTTTATGGGCGGTATCGATACTCAAGACCTCTTAGTAAACGGTACTCCTGATGAAGTGGCTGAAGATGTTCGAAGAGTTAAAAAACTGCTCGGCCCAAACCTGATTGTGAGTCCGAGCCATGAAGCTATTCTTCCAAATGTTCCTCCTGAAAATATTGAAGCAATGGCATTAGCAGCAGTAGAATAAAGATTAAAACTTTTCACACGATGTCTGATTCGATGTTGATCGACAAAAAATATCGATTATCATTATAATTTCTGCGCTGAAATTTATATTCCGTTCCTAACGGTACGGGCATCTTGATTAATTTGGGTGCTACAAATATTCCGTTAAGATAATCTGTCATTCGCTAAAACTTATTACGAATAAATTCTTCATAACGTTTTTGTCGCAATCAACTTAATTTTATATATTTGGACAATTTTTGTTTCAAAATTACATCAAGATTGTTTTTGTCTTCAGGATAAACGGATATGAGCTTCTTGCATTCCTGCTGATAAAGTTTCACCTTTTTCAACATCCCTATTTTATATTCCGGTGTGTCCATTCCCCAATATTCAATATAAACATCAAATTCCGGAAGGTAAAAATCCGGTCGGATGGCATAACCGTCAATAATTCTATACCTTTCATCATAGCGGTATTTTATGTTGTTATCTGCCAGCCATTCGCTTATTTTCTTTTCCCCGAGTGATTGCACAAAATTACCATCTTTTGCGCGAATTAATTTATTGATTTCGACTTTTGTTTCAAAATTTCTTCTTTTCAGAAAAACTTCATCAAAACATTTGTCACAAAATATCCGGTTAAATGTTTTCATACTTCGCGCGTATTCATCGCTGTTGACAATAACAGAACACCGTGAACATTTATGAATTTTCTTTTGTTCAGCAATTTTTATCGCCTCTTTGATGAGTTTACCTGAAGCAACAACAGATCGTTTCACATAATCTTTTTCTTCAGGATTTTTATACAAATCTCTCAAGTCATCAAGTACACAAGCGGCAGCAGTGCCAAACGCACCAAGAGCTTTTGCGGAATATTGTCTTACTTGCGGATGTGAATCTGAAAGAAGCGGACGTAATAAATCAACTGATGCGGTAGAGTCAACTATCCCGGCGAGTTTTCCGATAGCGGAAGCGGCAAGACGTCTTAATAATGGTGATTTTGACCGGCAAAAATCTGCCAGTTCATTAAAAACATCTGCTGAAGCGCTTTCCCCCAACTTTTTAATGTGTGAAGCTAACTTTCTTTCGTTGGATATATTCATTGTCTCAGCGTATAATCTTTTTCTTTGCGAATCCGAAAGAAGTGGACGTAACAAGTCAAATGACGCAGTAGAGTCAACAATTCCGGCAAACTTTCGTTCTTAATATTCATTGTCTAAGCGTGTGACAGCTTCTCTGACAATTTTTGTTTTGGCTACCGGCTGATCCCGGATTGTGAAACAACGTGCGAATGTGTCTGTTTCCAAATCGGAATGAACAATTAGTTCGGCGAGGATTTCATTTGCTTTCACTTCATCACCGATATGTTTGAGGATTCGTAATCCGATTCCGAAATCGATTTTGTCGGTGATTTTCATTCTGCCGGCTTTTAATTCCACCATCAGGCGACCGAGTCTATATGAATCAATTCCGGAAATATATCCGCTTTGTCCCGCTTTAATTTTTATGCGTTTTTTCGCGATTGGAAGGGATTCGCGTAAATTTTCTGTAACTTCTGTTTTTACTCCCTGGGCATTAATGATTTTCAGAAGTTTTTCATAGGCAGAACCGTCAGAAAGTTTTGACTCAAGAACACTTCGCCAGTCGACTTTTAGTTCCGGTACTGCCGCGCGATACATTTGTTCGGCAAGTCGCAAAGTAACATCATAAAATCTTGATTCAACTTTTTTACCCTGAAGCATATCAATCGATTCAATTATTTCCACTGAATTACCTACATATTCACCGAGCGGTTCATTCATATCAGTAATCAAAGCAATAGTTTTGACTCCGAGGCTTTCTGAAGTGTCAACTAAACTTTGGGCTAATTCCCGTGCGGCTTCAAGATTTTTCATAAACGCGCCGTTACCGAATTTTACGTCAAGAATGAGCGAATCCAAATCTTCAGTCATTTTTTTGCCAATAATACTCGCGGTAATCAAAGGAATGGATTCAACAGTTGCTGTTACATCACGCAAAGAATAAAGCTTTTTGTCGAGCGGGGTGATAGCAGACGTTTGTGCCATAAAAACCGCGCCATGCTCTTCCATTATTTTTATGTATTTTTCTTTGGAAAGTTGAACGGTCATTCCCGGAATCGATTCGAGCTTGTCGAGTGTGCCGCCGGTGTGCCCAAGTCCTCTCCCGCTCATCATCGGAACGCATACATCAAGCGAAGCGAGCAGAGGAAGCAAAACTATGCTTGTTTTATCGCCAACGCCGCCTGTTGAATGTTTATCGACTTTAGGTTTATTTATATGGCTTAGATCGAGTCTGTCACCGCTGTTAATCACAGCTTTGGTCAGGCAAACTTTTTCTTCAGTATTTAGTCCGTTTAAATAAGCTGCCATAAGCCAAGCGGCGATTTGATAATCAGGGATTTCGTCTTTGATATAAGCGGAGAAAAAAGACTGCATATCATTTTCTGAATGAGTTTTTTTGTCACGCTTTTCCATTATAAATTCTACAGGATTCATAGTAGTTGGATTAATTGGATTAATTAAACACTCAATATTCAACAAGAAATTTTCCTAATGCAATAACATGTACTCATGGTCATGACAAAGTCAGATATTTTATATTTACTTTTAGATTGCTCATTTTACTGTTGATTATTGAATATTTTTTTGTATTATTGGACAATTGGCTCTCCATGCGGCGGAGACGGCGCGTTAAGCGCTTTGCAAGCTGTTGCCCCGATGCATGTGAAACCGTTAATTGTGCCGAGATTCTTTCCTTTTAATGATGGCGAGTAAGCGAGTAGCGGTACCATTTCACGTGTGTGGTCTGTCCCTTTGTACGTTGGGTCAAGACCGTGATCAGCGGAAATCATTAGTAAATCATCGTCATTCATTTTTTCTATAAAAAGTTTTAATTGCGCGTCAAATTCATGCAGACAGTTCGCGTAACCATTTGGGTCGCGGCGATGTCCGTAGAGCATATCCATTTCAACAAGATTAACGAAAATAAAGCCCTCGGGGAAATTATCAAGTTCAGCGGTAAGAATATCCATGCCTTCTTTATTCGATTTTGTGCGGGTGGTTTTTGTTATCCCGCTGCCGGCGAAAATATCAAAAATCTTACCAATCGCGAAAACAGGATTTCCGGCATCGCGAATTATTGTTATCGCGTTGGGTTCAGGCGGTTGTAAACTGTAGTCATGCCGGTTTGCCGTTCGCGTAAAAGTTTTTGCTGATTCACCGATAAACGGTCGCGCGATAACTCTGCCTACATTCATCGGGTCGAGCATTTTTCGCGTTTGGGCGCAGATTTTGTACAACCGGTCAAGTCCGAAATGTTCTTCGTGAGCGGCAATTTGAAAAACACTGTCGGCGGAAGTGTAAACTATCGGGAAACCTGTGCGGATGTGTTCTTCGCCAAGCTGTTCAATAATAACCGTTCCGCTTGCCGGTTTATTATAAAGCCATCCGTCAACTCCGACTTCTTTCTGCCATTTTTCCATAAAGTCCGCCGGAAATCCGTCCGGAAAAGTAGGGAACGGTTTTTCGGTCACAATTCCCATCATTTCCCAATGACCGATTGTTGTATCTTTCCCGTTGCTGAGTTCAATTAGCCGGCCGTACGAACCGACAGGATTTTCGACAGCGGGGCAGCCGACAATTTCGTTTGGTAAAATATTGCCGATACCAAGAGATTGCAGGTTCGGAATGTTAAGCCCGCCGACCGCTTTACTCATATTAACCAAAGTATTAGCGCCTGCATCGCCGAATTTGTCTGCATCCGGTGCGTTTCCGATTCCGAGTGAGTCAAGGATAATAATAATTACGCGTTTCATATTTTATGGGAGCTAAGGGAGTTATATTTTTTATTAATCGATTTTTCCCGGTAAATAATCTCTGAGAATTGATCCGCCGACAAATTCTCTCAATAGGGAATTGTCAGGAATTATTTCCAATGGTATGTCATCAAATAAATTCAAAAACGCAAGCATCCGTTTCGCCGTAACATTATTCGGACTGTTTATTTTGACTTGAAGAAGTAAAGGGAAAGCAACTTGTTTAAGCGCAGCAAGTTCATACGTGAGTGCTGAATTGAACATCACATCCGCATTCTCCTGATATGGAAATATATTCTTCTTTTCTCCACGGCGGACTTTCTCCCACATGCTCAGAGTTCTTTCCGCGTCAGCGCCGCGATGAGCCGAATCGCGGACAAGTCTGCGAACGAGTCGCGTGTCGGTGGTGGAGATTCTGTTATGCCGGTCAATATTTAGTTGAGTGAGTGCGGAAATATAAATTCTGTAAATCTTGTCCGAAGAAATAGAAGGAACAAGTTCGGGATTTAAACCATGAATCCCTTCGGCAATAATAATATGGCTTTTGCTGAGCTTAACTGTTGGACCCTTTTCACGTGTGCCGGTAATAAAATTAAACTTTGGAAGTGTTACCTTTTTCCCCGATATTAAACTCTTAAGATTCGAGCTGAGCAGCTTCCTGTCCAGAGCTTCAATAACTTCAAAATTATATTCACCGTTTTCATCTAAAGGTGTGTCTTTTCGCTCTACAAAATATCTATCCATTTCAAGTGTGAACGGCTTTAAACCGTGAGCAAGAAGCTGTATGGCAAGCCGTTTGGAAAAAGTTGTTTTGCCTGAAGAAGAAGGACCTGCTATAAAAATAAGCTTGACTTTATCGCTTTTTTCGGCTACTTTCCCGGCTATATCAGCAATCTTACGTTCCTGCAATGCTTCGCTTACAAGTATTATTCCGCGTGCTTTACCTTTTTCAATTAGAGAATTAATTTTGCCGACATTTTCAACATCCAGCAAGTTCAGCCAGTTGCCGTACTCCTGAAAAACGTTATCAAGATGCCGTGAAGAATATTTCGGGAGAAGTTTATCGGGAGTAGCTCTTCGTGGGTATTGAAGCACAAAACCATTCTTGGCTTTTATTAGTTTGAATAATTTCAGATAACCTGTTGAAGGAAGCATATAACCGTAAAAAGCGTCTTTTCGATTGCGTAGATGATACATCATAAAATCGTCTTTGCCGCGTTTATCAACAAGACTGACTTTATCTTTCTCACCACGTTTGGTAAAAATAATTCTTGCTTTTTCAAGTGGTACAGGCACACGGCGAATAGAATTATCTTCTTTCACAATTTCTCGCATCCTTTTTTCAAGTTTCTTAAGTTCAGAATTTGAAAATTGTTCACAACCACGAACTGTGCAAAAAAATCCTCCGTAAGGAACTGTGTACTCAATATGAATTTCAGCTTCGGGAAAAACTTCCTGTGCCGCGGTTACAAGCACAAATGATAATGTGCGTCTGTAAATTCTTACGCCTTCTGAAGTTGTCAGATCGAGTGGATTAATTATTTCGGAGCATCTCGGTTTATTTGTTAATTCACGAAGCTTGCCGTTGACAAGCGCGGCAAGATATTTGAATTTTTTTTTCGAATGGAATCGGACAAATTGTTCTAATGTTGTGCCTTTAGGAGCCTGGAGAGTTTTTCCGTCCGGCATTGTAATTTGTATAAAATTACTTGGTTCAACTTCTTTAATTATTTGATGTAGTTTTTTCATAGTTTAAATTCTTCCGTATTTCTTTTGTAATTTTTCATAGTAATTAATTATTTTTCTTACATAAATCCTTTTCTCTTTGTACGTTCCGGGAAAAAAACTACGTTTGAACCCGTAAATAATTGAATTCTTTAACTCCGTTTCCGTAAAATGAAATGTCGCAACCGCTAATTCAATTTCCTTGGTGATATTTGTCTTCGAAACCGTTCGGTTATCAGTGCAAATCGTTGTGGATAGCCGAGCATCTTTCATTTTCCTGAATTCATGACGGCTGATTTCACCAATCTCGGGGTTTGTTTGTAAATTGCTGGTTAGGCAAACTTCTATTGTGATTCGACGGTCGGCAATGTATTGTGCGAGACTATTCACATATCTTTCTTTATCAATAATTGATTCATCTTTAATTTTATTATAAGAAAAAAGATAGTATCCATTACCAATCCTGTCAGCGTGAAGTAATGTGATGGCTTGAAATATACTTTCGGGTCCATATGCTTCGCCCGCGTGTACAGTTTTCTTAAAAAAGTTTTTGTGAGCAATGTCAAATGCTTCTTTGTGATCTTCAGGTGGATACCCTTTCTCGGCACCGGCAATGTCGAGACCGACAATCGGAAGACCTAGTTCATCACGCGCTTTTGTCATCGCGCCAATAAGTTCAACTGAAGCGAGGCTGAATATTTTTTTTGATTTTGAAAACCTGTGAATTTCTAACATTGTATTGAAATATTCAGACATTCCGGGAAAAAAAGCCCGCATGGCGCAAGCGATAATCGCATAATTCGCGGGTGGCTCTTCTTCATTTAAAACAGTTGTTTTGGCGTTGAATTCTTTCTTCGCCTTTGCTAATCCCTTATTAACAGCTGTAACCACATCTTCAATCGATTGATGACTGTTAACGTGAAGTTGAGGCGCGAATCGAACCTCAAAATAACGAACACCTTCATTAAAATTATCCCACGCAAATTCATAAGCTATCTGCTCAAGATTCTCAGGATTCTGCATTACGCTTACCGTGTAACTAAATCCCTGAAGATAATCCATGAGGTCTTTATATTGATCTTTAAAAACTATCTCATTTAATCCTGATTCCGTATAAGAAGGTAATTTAATATTTCCCGCTTTTGCCAATTCTATAAGCGTTGACACACGCAGCGAACCGTCGAGATGAACGTGCAGATCGGTTTTTGGAATGTCTGTCAGGAAGTCATGAATGCTATTACTTGAATTTATCATAATTTTACTCCAGTGAAGTTAACATTATATAATAATCAATAAACTACAAGATGTCAAACCAATTGCGAAGAAAGGGGAATGTTGCTAAAATATTAATCTGATTTACTGATACCTGAAACCAGACATTTAAATATCCAACATCGAACACGGAACACCCAATGATGAAATAAACACTAAATTCAAATCTTTGATTTGAATTTCCTGACACCCGAAATGACCGATACACATACACATTTGACTGATGAACCTTTATTTTCACGAATTGATGAAGTTTTATATCACGCGAAACTAAATGGCGTGAATAAATTTATCGTTCCGGGATATAATCCGGATTCATGGCACAGAGCACGAGAACTTGCTTCGCTTCATAGTGAAATATCTTTTGCGGCCGGTTTGCATCCGATGTTTATTCACGAGGAAAACAGAGAAGCTTTGGAAAAAGAATTGAAAACAGGCGGCATTATCGCAATAGGGGAGATTGGTCTTGACTACTATAAATCAAGATCCGAAAAAGATGAACAAATGCGAATATTCAGGTATCAAATGGCTTTAGCTGTCGAATATAAATTACCGGTGATTTTTCATTGCAGAAAAGCTTACGATGATTTGCTCGGAATTTGTAAAGAATTCCCGCAAATCTATGGCGTGATGCACAGTTGTTCCTGTAGTTCAGAACAAATTAAACCTTTTCTTAACCTTGGATATTTTATCGGCTTTTCCGGCACGATAACAAGAAAAAAAAGCTTGAAAGTTAAAAAACTTGCAGAAATAGTTCCAATAGAAAAAATAATTGTTGAAACAGATAGCCCGTTTATCGGTACGGAAAACCATCCGGTTCCATCGGTAGAACCGGCACATATACCGGAAATAATCAATGCGATTTCTGAAATAAAAAATGAAAAGATTGAAGTGATTGAAAAAGTCGTAGAAAAAAATGCGGAAAAACTGTTTCCGTTAATTCACTAATCCAAATTAAATATCCAATAATCCATCAATCCAATTCCTATGAATCAGTTTTCAAGAACTATTCCTCTTTTCGGTGAAAAAAATCATAATAAAATTATGTCAAGTAAAATCGCTGTTGCGGGAATCGGAGGCGTCGGATCATACGCGGCTGAAGCACTGGCGCGAACGGGTGTCGGTAATTTGATGATTATTGATGATGATAAAGTGGAAATGACAAACATTAATCGGCAAATTTGGGCACTGAATTCTACTGTCGGAAAATATAAAGTTGATGTCGCATGCGAGCGGTTGACAGACATAAATCCCGAATTAAAAATAATTGCCGCGAATAAAAGATTGACCGCTGATTCAATCGGTGAATTAATTCCCAAAGATATTGATTTTGTAATTGACGCGATAGATTCT
>QMOL01000102.1 GCA_003648225.1 Chlamydiota bacterium | reverse complement strand
TGATGACAATTTGACTGAATCAGAATTTCAATCTGATGAAATTGATAATGACGGTGACGGACTTATAGATGAAGTAGATGAAGGAATAGATGAGCCGCAAGAATATAATCCTTTATCCCCTCAATGGGATGATAAAGCATTTTCATCAATTCATGAGTTGACAGATACCCTCTTAGGAAATAATAAAAATAAATTAAAATATTACAGATATTTAAGAAAATATGCCACTACTGAAACTCATGGAAGAGACATATACTGGGATGAGCGTGATAAAACATGGAAGAACCAGGTTAATCTTAATACCGCAACAAAAAAGCAGGTACATAAGATAATCAAACGCGCAAATGAAATATCTCATTTTGAGCCTTCATCAAAAAATCTTCGCAGCCTTTCAGCAAACATTATTGATTATCACGACGAAAATAATGTCCTCAGCACTCTCGGCAGCGATTACGGCGTTGAAGCTGTTTGCTTTAATGAAGTAATGGCTAACGATGGAAGCTATTCATTGGAAGCCGAAGGTTTCCAACCTATAACAGGCTTCGACAAATATAATTATGTACACCGGCTCGGAATTTGGTATAATGTTGAAGATACAAGTTGGAAATACGGATGGCCTATTAAAAAAGTCGGGCAGAGCGGCGGGCAAAGCGCTTCGGTGATGACAAACGGCATAACTGCAAGAGTTCCGCACACGACAACAGTTGAATTAAAAAGTGATATGGTGCGTGTAATGCACAATTTTAAATATCGCGATTTCAAAAAAGTAGTTAATTCCATGGGAGGTATTCCTAACGACTTATGGAAAAACGCGTGGCTGAAAGTATACCAGGGAAAAAATACCCATCCTGAATACATTTATTATCCTATTACCGGTAATAACGGTAATGTTTTAACTGTCGGATATGACGATAATTCAACTTACTCATACAGAAGTTTAACAAACGCGTGGCGCAATAAATATAATTCTACACGAATTGATAATCTGTGGCGGCCGGGCTGGGCTGCGTGGAGCGTTTTCCCGGAAGTTAGTGATTATTGGTTTTTCCCCACGCAATATGACTCGGCAATAAAACCGAGAGATAATTTATATTACTATATTTACATAGGCGAGCAAAATTTCAGGGGAAATATTGGAAATCAAAACAATTTCCCGTTTAAAAATGTTAATAACACCCCCTGGAAAGGTTATAACAGATTTATGGATGTTGATGGTGACCCTCAATCCGGATCCGAATCGGAAATGATTTCAATTGATAAAAATGATCTTAAGGGTACAACAATGGAAATTCCACAGGGTAAAGATAAACTCGATATGCTTAGATGGGCTTATAAAGACGGCAAACCGATAAGATCCAAAAATGGATTTCTTACTGTTGGTTTAACCACAGGAAAGAAGACCGGGTATGTTGGAGGAATGAAGAAAACCAGCGATAAAACCGCATTTAGCAATAAAAACGCTTTCGATGTCACCTATATTATGAGACCGGATATTATCGAATTAATTAATATTAGCGATAAGCCCATCAGTCTGCGTAATTGGAAAGTAATAATTAATACGGGTTCTTATGCCGACCAGGTTGGATTAATAGAAAACGCAACGCATTACAGCTCCGCGCGTCACGGTTTTTATGATGATCCGAATCCATCAATTCCACCCAATGGTTATTTTTATCTCACCAACAACCGGCAAGTTTTTGACACGGAATACGGCACACCTAAGGATAGTTCATGGGGAACTTCCGCTCAGGAAAAATATCCTTGTTTTGAGCTGCCTGATGTTTTATGGGGCGTCAGGTATGAAATCACAGCTGTGAAAAATAATAACAAACTGGTTTTAAAAGACGCTCAATGGAAAAAAAATCAGATGAAATACGAAATGGTCGAAATTCAAAGTCCGCGCTCATATCCCGACCGAAACGGACCCACCGGTATTCGTAAATCGGTTTACGGCAGCGGGCGCAACTGGGTGGAAGCCCAATCGTTTATCAATTGGAACATAGACGGTGTAAAACCCGGTGACAGTGTTTTAATTGTAGGAATGCCGCGTGAAGGTGGATTTCTCTCTATGACTTTAAAAAATGAGTATAATCAAATTGTTGCAAGAACAGTTGAATATGGCTCAACCGAACCGAGTGAAATGGATTTTTCGACTGAGAAGTATGATCCGACTCATTACACTTGGGTAAAATCCGCAAAGCCCACTTTCGGCGGCACAGAAGCAAAAGCGCATAATCATTCATTTCCGCGAGGGAAGATGGTAAAACCGCATATTAAAAATAATCCTTTCAGCACTATTGGTGAAATTCAACTTGTTCGAAAATCTGAGGACTGGGAAAATATCGGCACTAAATCTAAAGGAAAAGCAGGCACTCGCGCGTTAAAAGCAATAGCCAAATTTTTTACTACCGCAGGCGTTCGGCTTGACCCTGAAGAAAAAGATGTTCATACAATCGGTTGGAAACCAGCGTTCAGCACCATAACAGCTCATAAAGGAAACAGAATAACCTGTGCAAACGCCAAATGGGAACCCGGAATATGGAAAGATCAAACTCTGCGTATGAACTCCGGTAATTGCAAAGGGCAAAAATTTCCCGTTATCAGCAGTACGGAAAATAGCATTACTGTGGACGGTTATTCCGTGCCGGACGGAAAACAACTAATGGTAAATAATGGTGATAAATTTTCTGTTGGACCCGGATACGCAACATCTATGTTTTATACTCGAAAAGAAAATGATGATGGAATTTGGGAGTGGAAGAACAAAGGACTTGAGCGAGTTGATTACGGACTGTATATTTACGGTTTGAACGATTCTATTGACACAACGGAATTCCTTGAAGAAAACAATAACGCTCAATTAGACATCGCAGTCTATAATTATAAAACTAAACAGTTCGATTCTATGCCTTTATCAGATAACTCTTCACAAGACACCGGCAAAGATGATCCTTATAATATTGTAAAAAATACTCATCGCCATAAATACGAAAAATCCGATGGATTTTATTGCGGCGTTATCCATAAAGAACATATTTCTCCCGCACATGGAATTAAAATTAAAGTGACTTCTCATAATGTTAATAATTCTAAATGTTCAGGCTTCGCATGGTTCGATTACGCTTATCTTACTCCCGGAACCGTCAATGGTAAAATTAATATTAATACCGCAAGCGTTCGTGTGCTTAGCGCTCTCAATTCCATCACATCAAAATTAGCTCATAATATTTATTATGGCATAGACAATAACGGGCAAAAAACACTTAAACCATATAAAAATATCGCAAGTGTGCTTGATGTAAACGGTATTACTCCCGAAATTTTCGGTAAAATCTGTAGTTTAATCACCACCCGAAGTGACCAGTTCAGAATTATAGTTAAAGCTGAATCGATAAGTGATAAAAATAATAACGGGGATTTTAATTTAACCGAAGGTGATAAAATTCTTGCCAAATCAAAAATCGAACGAATTATTGACAGAGCTGATTTGTTTAATTAGACGCTGCACGAAATCCTGTTTTTAATTGTTTTCTACAAATATTTTGCTCCTATGGAGCAAGTTTTATCCCAAAATAGAAATAATAATTTCTATTTGAACTTTCCGGTACTAACAAAGTAACGCTTTGCGTTCATAATAATCAACCTTTTATGTTGATTGATTAGTTTGAACCTTTTCGAGTGTTCCCTATTTAGCAAATGTTATACTATATTATAACATTTTCCAGCATAAATACAACGTAAAAAATCAAACAGAAAGTAAAAGAAAAAAAGAAACACGAATTTCACAAATTGAGAAATTAAAATCTGTGTAAATTAGTGTTATCTGTGTCAAAGATATTAATTTTAACAAATAACAAGATCACTGGAGCAGACGGCTTAACTACCGGATTTTTGTGCCGCCGCTCAGTTCAATCGTTATTCCCAAGTAGAAAATATACAAAAATATTAAAAGATAAATAATATGAAATCAATAAAACTTACAGCTCAGGAAAAAAAGATAGAAATGGATTTGATAGACGGTAAATACAAATCTATATCTGACAGTGAATTTAAAAATATTGCTAATGCAATAAACAAAAGAAAACGGAAATATTGAAAAACAAATCCGTTATGACGCTTTCGGCAATGTAAATTAACATGTTATTGACATTTCACAATTTAATTGATACAATAAACGTGTTTAACTGATATATTTCGTTAATTACAGATACTTAAAATTTTCATGCCGAAATTTTTTAATTTTATTCGATAGTTCTTTTTATTAATAACATTAATTAACTAACAAAGCAAAGGAAGAGAAAATGAAAAAATTAATCTCCGCAATCGCAGTAATAGTATTAATGCTTCTTACTCTAACAGCTAACGCGAAAACCGTTGCATATTGGCGACTTGAAGAAGGAACTGCCGGTTCAACTCACACAACAGATCTAGACAACTATTTTGTAGATTCATCATCTTACAGTAATAATTTGTCAACTTGGTATTATCCTGCACCTGTCAGCGCTGTACCGCCGGGAATCCCACAAGGACAAACGGAAAACAAAATCGCTTTAAATTTCTGCAGAAGAACTGAAAATGCGGTGGGTGGTGTTATGTGCCTTTCAACTCATAACAAGCCAATTGATTCCCAGGATTTCAGCGGTGGTTTTACAATTGAATGTGCCATGAAAAATCGTACATACGATTGGAATGCTGTTATCAGCAAAAACGGCAAACCGGTTTCAACAAGTCCTTTCAATCCTTTTAAATTAATCTTCAGATATGACCCGGTTGGTGATGCAAGATTTAATTTTGAATTTCTCGATGGTGGATCAAATGTTCAGATTTGCACTTCAACTTTTCCTTACAAATTGGATGAGTGGTATTGGGTGGCTTGTGTATGTAACGGAGCTGAGGCATGGCTTTATGTTAAAGAACCGGGTGATGCAGGTTATGACTTGGAACAACATATAACAGGTGTCGTTGACGGACTGATCCCTTATACAAGCGCTTGGGCTATCGCGCGCGGTACTTGGGACGGTAATGATCAGGCAAATCCGCATTATGGCTCTATTGATGAAGTAAGAATTTGTGATACTGCTCTCGCTCCTAATCAGTTCCTTGCCGCGTCAGGTGGAGCTGCTGTTTCACCGGTAGCTTACTGGAGATTTGAAGAAGGAACAAACGGTGTTCATCAGGCTAATGCGGATGATTATTATGTAGATTCATCCGGTAATGGTAATCATATGGCTACCGATATTACACCGATACTGTCAACAGCTTCATCAGATGTTCCTTTCGCAACAGTTCCACAAATAGGTAAAGCGGATACTATGTCAAGAGTTTTTACTCCCGATGTTCAAAATATAGGTACTTTTGGCGCTGAAACAGGTGGTTCAAAGCCTATTGAATCTATGAATCTTGATAGTTTCACAGTTGAATGTATGGCTAAAGCAAGTGGTATAGGATGGCAGGGTATTGTTACTAAAGACGGCGAACCCTCCTGGAATATCAATGGTTGGGTTGATCCTTCTTTTGTGATAAAATTCAGAGGTGAAGCTGCTGATAACCACAAAATTCAAGTCGCTTTTTTTGATGAAACAACTAATTTTGTAGAATGCTGGAGCTCTTTTAATTATACTCCCGGTAAATGGTATCAGATTGCTGCCGTATTTAATGAGTTCACAGGTACTGCTTCTCTTTACATAAAAAAAGAAAGTGATGCTGATTACATATTAGAAGATTCCAAAACCACTACTTGGGCAGGAACTCCCATCGTTGGCGGATTAATCGATTCAGATTATCCATGGGCAATTGGTCGCGGAATGCATTGGGGACAGGAAATTGATGGATTTAACGGGAATGTTGATGAAATAAGAATTAGTGATACAGCACTTGATCCCAGCCAGTTTCTTGGAAATATAATGAATACCAATCCCGTTCCGCCAATAATTAATAATGCTGAATTCTTGCCTTATCCTACTCCAACGGAAAATGACGGCGTTACTGTTCAGGCAGCTATTACTGTTGCGAATGCTACTATAACAAACGTCACACTTAATTATAAAATTAATGGTGGAAGTTATATTAGTGTACCAATGACAACAAATACGTCTTCAAGCATTTATTCAGCGGACATTCCCGCTCAGGCTGCTGATTCAGTCGTTGATTTTATAATTGAAGCCGTTAATTCCGGCGGACAAATGACATCTTCAACTTCCAAATATGATGTTGTCCAATCTATGGATTGGGACACTATTCTCGTTGCTAATGATACATATTTCGACTTCGCTTCAAATTTATTCTCAATGGCAATTAAATCTGACGGCCTCGCCGGTTTCGTCTATAGTTCTTACGCAAGTAATAAAGCAATGTATGTCGAAGAAGATTCTCTCGGCTCTTTGAAAGCGCCGGTAGCTATTACAGCCGATCGACAAGGCTCTTATTCCGACTTGAAATACGGAACAGATGATGAACCGAGAGTTGCACTTGCAAATGATGTCGGTGACGGCGGCGGAGTAACTTATGTTCAAAGAAGCGGTGGTACATGGACAACACCGATTATAGTTATCACTAACCTCTTTGGCGAGTGCAGGAATGTTATGACTCTTGTTGACAACGCGCCTTCTGTTTTGTGGTATGAAAATTACCAGGCAGGCGGATACGCCGGAAAATTAGCTACAGGAAATCCCGCAGGTGATACTTTTACTTCTGTTGATGTCACTGTTCCTCCATTCCCAAATTATCCCGGCGATTTACGGCTGCCATTTGCAATGGCAACCGACTCTAATGGCAAACGCTGCATCGCTCTTCACGGTCCCGGCTGGGGTGTCGATCTCCTTTACAATGGCGTTGAAGACGGCAAAGGCAGCGGCAATTTTGATTGGGAAGAAATTCCTATCTCATTGACTCACAGCAATGTTTATGCCGACCAAATCGGATTTTCGCTCGATAATCTTAATAATCCATATATTGTTTTGCATGATTATAATACCAATCCGGCTTGCGCCGCACTATTTTATAAAACAGGAAGTTCTTGGATGCGGCAATACCTCGGACCTCAAGGACATTGGAATCGCTCGGCAGTAGCTTATGACCCGTGGAACGACTGTATGTGGGTTGTTCATAATACCGAAATTGTGCCCAATTCAACAAAAGATAATCACTTATTACGATTATGGAGTAACCGCTCAGGAAGCTGGAAAACCGAGCAACTTGTTACTAACGGAATTATTGTAGAAACTTTTGCGGGACTGCAGGTTACAAGTAACGGTGTTATTAAACTTGCGTATACACCTTTTGTAAATTCACCGCAGTTGATTTATATGTACAGCACAACTTTTTCCGATATTCCCGAACCGGGAGTTATAATCGGTGGAATTGCTTTAGCATTACTCGCGTTTCGTAAAATGAAATAATTATATCAATACCTTGACAAAATTAAATTAATATGATATAATAGGTTCTCAACGATATACTTTAATAATAACAGATACTCACTTTTTCCACAGGGGGATGCTTTAAACTTAATAGTTTATCTGTTAACCTTGAGTATTTAACTTAAAACCAGCTTATCTGCCCTGTAAGATAATAACAAAAAGGAGGAAAAAATGAAAAAATTTATTATCTCAACTCTCGCTGTAGTTATGCTTTGCTTAAGCGTTAACGCGGCAACCGTCGCCTACTGGCGACTCGAAGAAGGACCAAACGGTTCAACCCATGCAAATAATTTGGATGGATATTATGTAGATTCGTCCGGAAATGGAAATAACATGTCAGCATGGTACTTCCCTGCACCTGTCAGCGCTGTACCTCCGGGAATTCCGCAAGGCGAAACTGAAAACAAAATCGCTTTGAATTTCTGTAGAAGAAATGATAATTCAGTAGGCGGTCAAATGTGCATTTCAACTCATAACAAGCCGATTGATTCCCATGATTTCAGTAATGGTTTCACAATTGAATGTGCTATGAAAAATCGTACTTATGATTGGAGTGCAGCAATATCCAAAGATGGAAAGCCGGATGCCGGTCAGCCTTTTAGTCCATTTAAACTTCTCTTCAGATATGATCCAGTTGGTGATTGCCGATTTAATTATGAGTTTATGGATGGGGCATCAAATTTCCACGATTTTTTCGCAACTTTTCCTTTCAAGATGGACGAATGGTATTGGGTAGCTTGCGTATGCGACGGAACTCAAGCGTGGTTTTATGTTAAAGAACCAGGCGATGCTAATTATGAGCTCGAAGATTATGAAGCGGGTATTGTTAATGGACTGATTCCTTTTACAAGTAAATGGGCAATCGGACGTGGCTATTGGGATGGTGCCGAACAAGTTAATGCTCTTTATGGTTCTGTTGATGAAGTTAGAATTTGCGATACTGCTCTCGCACCAAATCAATTCCTCGCTGCCACAGGCGGCGCTGCTGTTTCTCCTGTTGCTTATTGGAGATTCGAAGAAGGAACAAACGGTGTTCATCAAGGCAATAATGATGATTATTATGTAGATTCATCAGGAAACGGTAATCATATGGCAACCGATATTACACCGATACTGTCAGCAGCTTCATCAGATGTTCCTTTTGCTAATGTACCGCAAACAGGCGCTGCCGACACTATGTCGAGATCTTTCACTCCCGATGTTCAAAATATTGGAACTTTTGGTGCTGAAACAGGTGGAAACACAATCGATTCAATGAATTTAGATAGTTTCACAGTTGAATGTATGGCTAAAGCAAGTGGTATAGGATGGCAGGGTATTGTTACTAAAGACGGCGAACCTTCCTGGAATGTCAATGGCTGGGTTGATCCTACTTTTGTACTTAAATTCAGAGGTGAAGCTGCTGATAATCATCATATCCAAGCTGCTTTTTTCGATGAAACAACTAATTTTGTAGAATGCTGGAGCACCTTTAATTATAATCCCGGTGATTGGTATCGTATAGCTTTAGTTGTTGAAGGCGGAACTCAAGCTTTGCTTTATGTAATGGAACC
>QMOL01000101.1 GCA_003648225.1 Chlamydiota bacterium | reverse complement strand
GTTTAAATTTGTTTTTGGAATTTGTCCTGTAATAAGTTTGCCATTTTTAACATAATTTTCTTCGCGACCTTTAAGTTCGTTAATCAATTTTTGCCGCCAATAGATAACTCTGTTGTTCTTTTTTTCTAGCATATTTATTAAGTTATCCGGATCCTTTTCGATTTCAAAAAACTGTTCTTTACCTGTTTGTGAAAACCAAATATACATTTCTTTTCCGTTGGTAATCCAATGGTTTGAATTCTTTCCACAACTATGTTCACCGTGAATATATTCTCTCCAAACGCTTTCTTTATCATAACAAAGAGGAAAGACACTTGAGCCTTCAACGCTATCAGGAATATCAATTCCTGCAGCTTCAAGGAATGTTGGTAAAAGATCTCTAAGTTCAACCGGAACGTCAACTTTTGTAATTTTTGGTTGTCGCATATTGTTGGGAAATCTTAATAAAAATGGAATTTTGGAAGAACCGTTATAAGGAACAGATTTTGCCACCATATTATGATCAAAAAGCATATCGCCATGGTCACTGACAAACATCAGCAAAGTATTTTCCATCAGTTGTTGTTCATTCAGCGCATGAACAATTCGGTTAATCTGACAGTCTATATGGGTTAATTGGGCATAATAAGCTTTTCGTGCAAGATCAATTTGCGATTTGTCTTTTGGAACAGGACAGTCTATTCCGCGATTGTGAATCAGACTGTTTTCTACCCAGTCGCCAATCGCAACCGGAGGCAATTCTTTATCTAAATATCTGTTAAGATAATATTCAGGAGGATCCAAAGGCGGATGCGGCCTGTGATAAGATACTTTTAGGAAAAAAGGTTTGGTAGGATCCCGCTTTCTCAAAAAATCAATTGATTGAGAAGTAACCCAATTTGTTGGATGGTAACGCTCTTCATAAGGCCAGGGATTAACCGAATAACCATTGCATCCCAGGCCGGCGTCAGTAATATCAGTTTCGCTGCCGCATTTTTCTTTTAGCCATGGAAGATAGTCGTCAACTAAATTATAGTCCGTTTCACGACACCGTTCGTTATGCAAATAGCCGTCATGAAGAGTAACGCTGTGAAAACCCATAAGTTTTCTGGCTGGAAAAACATGCATTTTTCCAACGCAATGAGTGTGATACCCGGCTTCTGAAAGCAAGCCCGGCAAAGTTACAGGATAGTTCCAGCGAACCCGATCCTGATATCCCACTCGACCATGACTTTTTTGAGACAAACCTGTTAACAAAGTCGTGCGTGCGGCAATGCAACTCGGGACAGCCGAATATGCTTGTGTAAACGCAACTCCCTGCGAGAATAAACAGTCAATATTAGGTGTCTCAACAACAGGATGATTGAGAAACCCGATACAATCGCCACGCCATTGATCGGCAATAATCAGGACAATATTAGGTTTTAAATCAGATATTTTCATTTTAGTTTTTATAAAATTAAGCGAATGGATTTTCTTTTTTTTATTTGACATTTTTCGATAGTTTAAGTTTGGCAGACACTATTCTTTCTTATGTTTGTAAATGCGGAAATTAGAGTAACGGGCTTTCCGAGTGTACATGTGCCGCAGGCCTATCCGCCCTCCATCAATCGGTGGAAGCGACTGATTTTCCCAGTGACACAACAGTTCTTTTTCATCGTTACGAATATGCATAAAAAGGTCTTTTCCTTTCTTTATAACCGTGATTTTATGGGGCACTTCTGTTTTGAAAAAACCTGTTCGAAAGTAGTCAGGCTTCAATTCGGTTCCTTTCAAACCTTTTTTTGCCAACGGCATATATCTGCGCGCGCGAATGTAATCTTCAACAGGATCAATGTTTTTTGTACCGTACGCTGCATAGCTAATATGGTAGGTGTTCATGTTATCAAAATACGTACGCATGAAAGGTACATTTCGAATGCCGGACCATTTGGAAATATCTTTTTTGTACTGTCCTATACCAGTTCCTGTTGCCTGAACATAAAGAATTGTAACAAAGTTTGTAGCTTTATCCAGTCTTGTATATTCGTATTCTATTTTGATATCACCTTTGAAGTTTTGCTTAGTCCAAAGAACTGCATGACACGAGTTGTCACCGGCAGTCGGGCCTGCCAGAAGACTCATTCCTTTAGCGCTGTTTCTCACCTTAGCTTTCAGCCCATCAAGCGTCCATCTTTCTTTCCAGTTTTGTGTGCATGAGTCGTGGAAAACCTTTTTCCAGTCAGCATTGTATATTTCTTGAAATAGTTTCACCTCGGATTTTTTCTTGTCATGATTCTTTGCGCAGGAAACGCACATCAAAAAACCGGTTCCTAAAATACATAATAAGATTCTGTTCATGTTTTTTATTTATTTTTACTGCTGTGGAGCCGCTGTTCCGCGATGGTTGCGATAACCTGGTTTATGTTTTCTCCAGCGTTTTTCGGCATTCCACTCTAAATTGAAATAAGGATCCTTGGTTGCTGAAACATAATTTTCAAGAAAATTGCGATGTTCTTTCAGTACGGATTCATAATCGGGATTATCCGCCAGGTTTTTCAGTTCGCCGGGATCGGTTACAAGGTTATACAGCTCTTCCCCGTTTTCTTCAAGATAGTGTGTATACTTATATTTTTCAGTTCGGATCATTCTTCCCGGCTCGATAGTAAATCCCCATTCCGTGTGCCATTGACTTACAACAAACTTATGAGGAAAATCAGTTGATTTGTAGGCCAGCCACGGCATGAGAGATTTTCCTTCTGTTTGGATGTTTGACTTTATGCCTGCATAATCACAAAGAGTAGGAAATAAATCAAGCAGCGAAACAAGCCCTTTTACAGAACGGTTTTTACCATAAATTTCCGGGCCGGAAAACACAAAAGGCACCCTGACAGTTTCATCGTAAAAGCTTGTGTGCTTTGTAGCCATCCATCTCCCACACATTGAATCTCCGTGGTCTGCCATAAGGACAATTAAAGTATTGTTTTTATCATATCTTTGCCTTACAGCGGTCAATATTTTTCCGATTTCATCATCTACTCGTGTAAGATAATGATGATATGCAAGAAGATAATATCTGATTTTTTCTTCATCCCATTCCGCTATTTGCGCCTGTCGAGTATGGGCGCAGCAAATGTATTGAATTGGCAATGGAAGTTTCTTAAAATCTTTATCATCACGATATAAGTTTTTAGGCAATGGAGGCAGCTCACAATCAGTTTTAACGAGTTTGTTATTGTGTTGAAATTTTCCTATCCAATTACAAATATCGTGAGGATTATTCATATCAGCTACAGTGAAATATGGAGCTTTGTCACTATAATTGTTGAGAAACTTGATCGTTTGTTCGCTTGTGTTAAGGTCTTCTCGAGAGTCATAGTTAATCGGAAAAACTGCACTTACATTTTTAATTTCTCTTTCTGTAATTGGCGCGAGATCAAAACCTCTCAGGCTTCCGGCATCATGCTGTTTTCCGAAGTGAACAGTTTTGTATCCTCCCGCAGCAAAAGTTTCTCCTAAAGTTGGAATTGTTTCTGATAAGTTCGGAACGTAATGTTGACGGCCATTTGACATCACACCTGTCTGATGAGGATAAAGACCTGTCCAAAAAGAAGCTCGTGCCGGCTGGCATAACGGACAAGTTGTAAACGTGTTATTGAAGCGCACTCCGCTTTCGACAATAGAGTTAATGTTTGGAGTTTTTGCAAAAGAATTCCCCCATGCCGGCAATGCCTGTGCGGAAAGTTGGTCACAAATAATTAGTAGTATATTTTTCTTTTGTTTGTCCATATAAAGTTTTATGCTTTTTCTACAATTTTTATCATTTCAATTTCCTGTTCTTCCATAGATTCAACCATTTTGAACTGTTTGCGGCATCGGTCAACATTTTGTTTTTTGCGGTGGATTTTGAAGTAAGAATCGCCTTGTAAATAATCTGTAAGAAAGCGGACACCAATTTCGAAAGTAATAAGTTTACCTGAAAAGGGCAGTAATTCAATTTCTTTTTCAACAAGAACATCGCCGGCTGAAGTCAGAAAACCTTTCACGAGAGCGCTAAACATATTAATATCCATATTTGCTTTTGAAAGGTCGCGCTCGTCTTCTTCAACTGTGCTTGTGGCTGTGCGCACCATATCGCCAAAATCATAAAGAGAAAGTCCGGGCATAACGGTATCAAGATCAATTACACACATTCCTTCTCCTGTTTCCGCATTTAACATCACGTTATTTAGTTTTGTGTCGTTGTGAGTTATGCGGGTAGGCAACACGCCGCTTTTTTGAAGGTTAAGCAGAATATCAACAATACTTTCACGATTAAGAACGAAATCAATTTCAGCGCGCACATCTTTCGCGCGATTGAATTTATCATTTTCAACGGCTGAGATCAGCGTGTTAAAGCGTGAGCGTGTATGGTGGAAGTTAGGGATAGTTTCTGTGAGTTTATTTGCGTCTAAGTCAGCGAGTCGGCGCTGAAATTCTCCGAATGCTTTTGCAGTTTCAAAAGCGTGCGCTGTTTTTTCAACAGTTTCGAGAGAAATTAAATTTTCAAGGAAAATATAAGTTCTCCAGAAATTACCGGCGGAATCAACAAAGTAATTTTCTCCGTTTTTAGTCGGAACGAGAGTGAGCACTCGTTTATCAATATCAGGAATTCCGGCTTGTGAAAGTTTTTCATACTGATGATTAATGACGAGTGAGATATTATTCATCAGCGCGGGAACATTTTTAAAAATTTTTTTATTTATCCGTTGTCTGATGAAACGAAAACGTTTACCGTTAAGTTCATAAACCACACAGAATGTATCGTTTATGTGCCCGTTGCCATAAGGGAACTCATCAATGTGAGTTCCCTTAATGTCGAACGCGTCAATAACTTCTTTTGTTTGGCTCATTTTTTCTTGAGAATGTGGATATAAGTATTAAGAAAAATAGGAAAAGTGAGCAAGGTTCAGGTACAAGATCGGTTACAAAAACTCTGTTTTCTGTGTAAATAACAGTTCCGGGATCCGTGTCCAACCAAGTAATATTATGAAATGCGCCCTGAATTCCCTGCGCCGAATAAAAAATTTCATTAGTTGCATCCGGGTCGGCAGAGATAACTTGAACATTAAGATTTATGTTTGTGAGAGATGCATTTGTCATTCCTTGCAAGATAAGATAATCATTATTTGCATTGTCAACTTGAATATTTAAATCAACAGGAGTTTCGCTTGTGCCTAAATAATAAGCTCCGGAGACAGAAAATTGATTAAAAGTCAAAGAGCCGATGCCGTTAATTCCCGGGCTAATTGATTTGGCAAAAGTTACGCTGCCCCAACTGTCTTGAATATCAAGTTTTAATTCACCTGTTCCGTTAACATCTCCGGATAGTTTCAGCGTTTTGCCAAATTTCGGATACATAATGACAGTGTTGTTAAAGGTAACATTGCCGAGATTTTCGAAATCCGGTCCTCGAGAACTGACGTCATATCGTCCGCCGTTAAAAATAACATTCGCGTAAATTGTCGGGTCTTGCTGAAGTCGCGCGGAATTCAGAATAACATCGGCACCTGAATTATTATAAAAAGCTCCCGCGATAAATAAGCGTCCCGAATTAATGGTAATGGGGCCGGCGGCATCGTAATCATTACCAAGCATCAAGGTACCATCGCCGGAAGTTAAAGTTATTCCGCCTTGTCCAAAAACGACACCGTTTAATTTTACATATTTTAAAGCCGGGTTAATGGAAATGTCGAGAGAATCTTTTAAAATAACGGATGATTTTATATCGAGTCCCTGATAATTATTACCATTAGGCCTATTTAGATAAATTTTCGCGTTGTTACCTTTGTTGTCAAAAAGGATTCTGCTGCTTTCGCTTGCGCCAATTTGATATCTATGATAAGGGAGCGTACACTGAATTTGCCCGACAGTAGCTGTTCCGTTTGGATAAATTGCAAGAGTTTCAGTATTAGTTCCACCAATTGCCTGCAGAACATTTGTAAGGACGGCAACATCACCGGGCTTGTTAGGGAAACCGATAGGGAACCAGTTGGATTCTGAGTTCCAGCCACCGCTGTTGGTGCTTATCCAGACAAATTCAGACGGGATAAATTTTGCGAAGCCGCTGTCGCCCGTGCTGAAATCGCTCCATCCGTCATCATTTCCGGCTTTCACCCAATAAAAATAAATTGAGCCGGGTTCAATCACAGTGTCATCAAAAGTTCTTGTAACATAATTAGAATCGGAAATTAAAACAGCGGTCGCTGAATTATTGGTTAATGAACGAAAGACCTGATATTTTGTCGCGTTTTCGCTTTCATCCCAAGCAACAACAATTTTGTTTGTAAAATCACCGTCTGTGGCGCTAAGATTTTCCGGCGGGAAAGGCGGACCGCCCACTTGCAAATCGGTTATCCAAACATTGCTTGCTCCGTAAATAATTGTTCCGGGCGTGGAAACACCTGTCCAATTTACAGATTTAAAATTTCCTGAAATGCCGGTTGAACATCGGATAATTTCGTTAGTCTGATTCTCGTTTGCCGCGTAAACAGAAACATTCAAATCAATATTCTGTAAATCCATCACGTAAAAATTCGCCGCGGAAGAAACAATGATTTTATCGTTTTTGTTTGTTGTAACTTCTATATTTAAATCAACCGAATCGGTCGACTGACCAAAAACCCATTTTGACGAGATGCTCCTGTTGTTGAAAGTAAGAGTATCAATACTGTTAGTTCCCGGGGAAATAGAGCCGAGACAGACGCCTTGCGGTTCTCTGATATCGGAACCGCCGTCAATATCGATGATACCGTTGCCGCGAATATCGCCGCGAAAGACATAATCATCGTCATAAGGATAAACACGGTTGCTGCTATTAAAAACAGTAACACAACCCGCGTTTGTTTTATTTCCAACACCGTATCTAATTAAGAAAGTGTAACCTGCCAATGTTATGTCCTGGTTCATATAACTGTTAAGAACGGGTTGACAAAGTCGTGCTGAAGCGATGCGCACTTCTTTTGCTGCCGGAAAAGGTGTCGGGTCATAAATTGCTAACCAACCGCTTTCAACGAATAAATTTCCTGTGAAGTCAGCCCAGCTGTTGTGGACTTCAAGATAATCCGCGCTGCCGTTAACTGTAATATCTTTGTCTCCCGCGAATACTGCATAGAGGCGAAGGCTTTTGTTTGAATAAATAATATCTAAATCAGAAAGTATGTAATTTGTGTACGGAGTTTTGTTTTGCCAGCCAAGGGACAATATTTTAGTATCGGTGATAATCTTAGCGTTTCCCGCAGCGTTTGAGAAAGTAAATCCCCAATCCGGATGCCAGGGGTTAAACCGATAGTTTACATCCGGATTTGTCATAATTAATTCACCGCAAATCGAACTGCCGTCATTATTTTGATAAATAGTATGAGTTTCATTTACGGTAAAACCATGATGATTAAAGAAAACTCTGTCGCCTGCGGCAGGTTCCTGATTTGGATCCCAGTTTCCCGGCGCGTCCCAATGCGCATTGTTGACAAGTGTTGTCAAAGTAATGTCGGTAGCAGCAGCGAAGCCACACAGAACAAGAATTAATAGAGCGATCGATTTTTTCATTTTTATCTCCTGAAAAATAGGTTAAGAAAAAGTATTGTTACTATTATATAAAGAAAAGCGGTAAATAATCAAGATGTAATTTCCGCAATTTTATATTGCGTATTCCGCCATCCTTGTTTTAAGGTTTACCAAGTCGGTTTTTCCGGCAGACAGCGGTTAAATTCGTCAATCAAATTATTTTCAAAATCACCTTTATAGGTTTTCGAAAAGAATTTTGAAATAGCTGTATTGTAAAATAACTGCCAAGATTTCTCCTCATTACCCGGGACAATCGGATAAAAAAGAACTCCGTTTTCTTTTGCAGCGGCAAGGTCACCGGGAGCATCTCCAATCATAAGTATTTTATTATCATTGTATTTTCCTTTTGCGGCGAGTGCGATGTGCTCTTTTTTTGTCCCTAATTCCTGCCCCGCAATTAAGCGAGCGAACTCTTCAATATTGTTTTCTTTCCATTCGCGAACAAGCGCTTCTTCCGGTGTTTGTGAAACGACCATTATGTCTGCGTTTTCGGATAAAGTCAACAGCGAATTTTTTACAAAAGGGAACGGGGGAATTCCGTACACCATCTTCGCAATGGAATTATTTACCGCGACAGACCAATTTAAAACATTTTCCAGTTCAGGAATATTTTTATCGGAGAGGTATTTTTCCAAAGCCGGATTGCCAAGTTTTGACTCTTCCGATATCCATTTGTCGAGAGCCGGGATACTCATAATTTCAGCATTTCGCGCGATAACTTCTTCTCTTTTTTTAAGCAAATCAAGCGTGTGTTTAACTGCGAGGAATCTGTTACACCCTCTTGTTTTGGAGTATAAGTTAACGAATTCCCAAGCTTCCCGTGCATATTTTGAAATTTTTTGCAGTTCGAAATATTTGATAAAATTCGGGCAAAAACATTCTTTATGTTTAATTTCCATCGAATCAAAAACACAGCCGTCGGAATCAATTCCAATAAAAAATTCTTTTGAAGGTTTAAAGTCTTTTAATATTTTTTGAGAATCGTTTTTCATAAAATTAAATTACTTTTTTAATATATTATTTTTCTACTAATCTGACCGGACCGATTAAAGTTGTTGATTGCAGGTCGCTTGAAATTTTCTTGTTTTTAACTCTGAAAATAAGGGTACATTTCTTTTTATTTTTGAGTATGTCGGTTATGTCAAGTGTTGACCAGGCATTCTGACCTGTTCTGTCTTTTGCGATGTCTTCTTTCATCATTTGTTTTCCGGGTGCGCTGATGACAAAGACTTTTGGATTTTCTTTTGGGAAAACACCTGTAACCCAAGATTTCCCTCTCTGATAAAATTTAAAAACAGAAGGAGCTTTGGGAGAAAGGGTAAGCAATTTCTTACCGCTCTTAGGAAAAATATTAATCCAGGAAATCATATCTTCAAAATCAATTCCCGATTTTAAAATTCTTAATCTGACGGGATTGTTGAAAGAGG
>QMOL01000100.1 GCA_003648225.1 Chlamydiota bacterium | reverse complement strand
TTCCGCGAATAATAATTTGAAAATTTCCTCGAGCAGGCTTTATAAAATAATTCGTCTTAAAATCAAACATGGAAGGCAAGCCGCCAATCTTTTTTACTTTCTTGTCGTCTAATGATTTGATGAGGACATCGCCGGTTACCGCGTTCAGCGGTGTGACGTAGTTACTTTCCGGACAGACGGAAATTCTAAGCGGATATTTTTTCTCCGTGAAAAGAATGCGCGAAGGAAAATTATCTTTTGTTTCATCAGGAATGTCTATCTCAATTTGCGGTGCCGGTTTTATAAGCGGAATACATTCTTTCATACTTCGCGCAAGCTTAACAATGGTATCAGGCAGCTCAGCTGATGTTTCGGGGTGAAGAATTGCTTTTTCCAAGTCGCGAAAATCCATTCCCCAAGTCGTAAACATAAAGCCGAGCATTCGAGGGGTCATATCTACTCGCGCATAGTCAAGAAAAGCTCTGTTTCCGTCGGGTTGATAAAAACCTGTTGGGATTACCTGAAATCCTTTTTCCTGAAAAACATTTAATGATTTATAATTTTTACGAACGCCGTAATACCAGTCGCAAATAATAATGTCTTTCGGAATCATATCAATAGCCGGCGCGGTGCCGTTGTGGCTTGAGCGCGTAATGCCGTAGTCGGCTATATTTGGATCGTTAAGCCTGTCCCCCCACATCATCATTTGAATTCCGCGTTTATCAACTATGTGTGAATGGTAATCATTAATTGCTTTCGCGAGGATTTTCGCGGGGTCTTTTCCAGAGCATCGCGGGCAATCTTTATCTGCAATAATCAGTATTTCATCCATACCGACATGAAGAATTTTCGCGTTAAACGCGTCGATAATTTCATCCATCATTTTGAAAACAACTTTGTTTATTTTCGGATGGAGTGGGCACCAGCTTCTTGAATAAATGCCTTTATTGTCCGGATATTTTCCCGGTGTTTCATCAAATTCAGGATAAACTTTTAAAAGTTGACTGACAGTTTTTCCCCAAGATTGGTGCCCCATACATTGAAGCAGAGGAATAAGTTCAATACCGTTTTTTTCACATGTTTTTGATATTGAGCGAGCGGCTTTCTTATCCAAATATCCGTCTTTGTTTAATCTTTTATCAAACTCATAATTAAACGTAATTTCGAGGATAACAACATTGAACCCCGCCGGCGCGATAACTTTTTCAATGAAGTCATTAAATTCGTCCACTTCATTTATATCCGGCGCTTTAAAATAAATACATTTCCACATTTTTTTTTGTAAGATATCGGCGTTAATTGTCAGACAAAAAAACAGTAACAGGTAAATGATTTTCATTTTATCAGTGAATTTAATTTTTTAGATAATTTCTTAACTGTTTCCGCGTATTGTTTTTCTTCCGCGAGATTGACAGCTTCAAGCGCGGGAGCACCGGGACGGTGGTCATAAAGTTCACGAGCTATAATTTTTTTATCTTTTTTATTTATCCATTCTGTATATCGCCAGTTTTTCGTTCTAATTGTGTAGCCCATAATTTTGCCGCCGTTTTTAGGCCATTGGCTAAGCGCCGCATCCCTTATTTTCGCGTTGGGATTTTTTAACAGCGGAACCATGCTTTTTCCTTCACAATGATTCGGGATCGGCAAATCACATAATTGAGCCAAAGTTGGATAAATGTCAACAAACTCAACAAATGATTTTGTTCGCTGACCTTTTTTAAAACCGGGTGCATCGATAATCAAAGGTGCATGCGTGTCAACTTCAAAATTAGTGTGTTTGCACCAAGCGTTGTAGTCGCCGAGCTTCCAGCCGTGGTCGCCCCAAAGAATGATTATAGTGTCATCGCGTAAGCCCAGTTTGTCAAGTTGGTCAACCACTTTTCCGATTTGCGCGTCTGTGTATGTAACGCTTGCGTAATACCCGTGGATGAGTTTTCTTGTTTGTTTTTGCGAGAGTGGTCCTTTTTCGGGCATACCGTAATAATGTCTTAGTTCCCCCCAGAAACTCTTTGCGACTTTTGGAGAATTTTTAGGCCAGCTTTTTTGAGGAGAAAGTTTTATGTCTTCCGGTTTATACATATCCCAATATTTTTTTGGAGCGGAGAAAGGTAAATGCGGCTTAACAAAACCGGTTGCAAGAAAAAACGGCTCACCGGTTTTCGCAAGTTTCTTTAAAGATTCAACCGCTTTGTCTGCCGTAACTCCATCGCCGTAAGCGTTATCGGGCACATCTGCGTCATCCGTAGGAGGACCGAGAGTTGAGTAATAACGTTCACTTCCTTTAAGCCCTTTTTCTTTAGCTTCTTTTTTAAGTTTTTCAACTATTTTTATATTTTCTTTTGTCTGCCAATAACCGTCTCCCCAGAAACGTTCAGATGGGACCGACCACGAATATTTATCATCCTGCATTGGCTGTCTATGGAAAATTTTTCCTAAGCTTTTTGTAAAATATCCGTTCTGTTTGAAATATTGAGGTAAAGTAATAACATTTGGAACGGTATCGCGAAAGAAAGTGTGCAAGTCCCAAACTTTACAGGAATCCGGCCGCAAACCTGTGAGTAAACTTGTTCTTGATGGCGAGCAAACAGCTTGCTGACAGTAAGCGTTTTCAAACAACGTTCCGTTAGCGGCGAGTTTGTCGATATTCGGGCTGATAATTTGTTTTTGTCCGTAGCAGCCGAGCTGCGGGCGCAAATCATCAACAGCGATGAACAAAACGTTTTTCTTTTTTCCCGGCAAAACGCCCATAGCGTGTGCCAGCAGCGGTGAAAGCATAAGAGTTGCGGCGCTTTTTGTAGCAATGTTTATAAAATCTCTTCGTGTGTAATTTTTCATTTTTTTGGTGGGGTTCCTGTTAAATAATCAAATACCTGTGGGGAATAACCGTCATCAGGACGCAGTCGTGTTTCTCCGTTCCATTTCAATTTTAACTCCTTTTTCCATTGACGTCTTTCCCAAATCGGTCCTCTGAACGGATCTCTTGTTTCTGCCATCCAGTCAAGTAATTTATCATGTAATTTTTCTCTAATGTCAATATAATTTTCAGAGTTAATTAAATTTTCCATTTCGCCGGGGTCATTTTTTAAATCATATAATTCATCTGTGTAATGAAGATTTATTACGAGTTTGTGTCTTCCGTCGAACGCGCATCTTATTGGCTGAAAACCGCCCCAGCCGTCATGGTCAACTTCGTAACGATTAAATTCCATAAAGATGACATCGTTTGGTTTCAGTTTGGGATTTTCCAATGTTTTCAGCATGCTTTTTCCTTCGAGAAAATCCGGAATTTCAATGTTCGCAAAATCAAAAATTGTCGGCATGAGGTCAATATGAGATACCGGAAACTCACAGACGCTTCCTGCTTGAGTCAGTTCTTCCTGTCGAATAATTAATGGTATTCGCGTAGTTTCTTCATACATTGCCGGACCTTTGGAACTAAGCCCGTGAGATAACAAAGGAGTTCCATGGTCGGAAGTGTATATTATCATCGCGTCCGGAGCAAAATTATTAACTGCATCAGTTACGCGGCCAATTTCATAATCCACAAAAGAGTTACAGCCGAAATACATTGGACTTTTTATTTTTTTAAAATTATGGTTTATAGTTGCTGCCCATTCTTTCTGATGTTCCGGCTTGTTTTCAAGAGAATCAAACGCGTTTTCAGGAAGTGTATATTCATAATTTTTATACATATCACAAAATGGCGGCGGGCAAGTAAACGGGCCGTGCGGTTCATCATAAGAAACAACAAGGAGAAAGTTTTCGTCATTTGTTTTCGATAGAAAATCTATCGCGCGGTCGGTACATTTGTGAGCAAAAGTAAATTCTTCGGTGATATTATTTTCATGAATTTTTTCGGGGGAGTCTAATTGACGTGATAATTCACGAAGTTCCGGCGGCATTTCTTCAAGGAAACATCTCATATCAAACCAATAATTTTCATCCCAGCCGTTCGGGCATTTACCTGTGCCGAAATAATCAAACCCGTCAAGATGCCACTTTCCGATATATGCTGTATGAAAACCGTTGTCGCTTAATCGTTCGCCGATTGTTTTTATGTTTTTGCCAAGCGGGATGTTGTTCCCCCAAACGCCTGCGGTGTGTGGATATGTACCCGTAAAAATCCCCGCGCGCGCGGGCCCGCACACCGGGGATGTGGTGTATGCCCGGTCAAACTTTAATCCCGAAGTGGCAAGGCGATCGATATTTGGTGTTTTCATTGCGGGATTGCCGTAACAGCCGATAACATTAGCTCCTTGCGTATCAGTAATTATAAAAACTATTTTTTTTCTTTTCGGCACTTTTTACCTGTTAAATTTTATCTTAGCAAATTCTTTCAAAAGATGAAAATTCTCTGATGAAAGTTGGGGTGCTGAACTTAATTCAGCTCCCTTTTCTTTAAAATATCTTCCGTAATTATATCGCGAAACTAAAACTCTCCATTCGCTTCCGGGACCGAATTTGTCACCTTTTTCAGTTAGGTTTTTCACCGGCATAGCCATTTCGGCAGTCCAGTATTTATCTTTGTCCTTCCAATTATTAAGTGTTCCGCTACATTTTGCAGCTACTTTTAATCCGCATTTATAATCGAAATTCTGCTGTAAGCCAACGCGGCCGCAGCCTGGAATGAACAACGAGCTTTTTTTGTTTGCCGGAGTCACGTATAATTCCCAGTACCAGGAATTGCCTTCCGGTTTTAAAAACAGTTCGCAAACGTCACCGAAATTGTAATGTTTAATTTGATTTGATTTTCCACCCGCGATGATATCAGAATCGGAAAATTTAATGCCGAGATAAAAATAATTTTTATCCCAGGCAAATTGGATTTCGCCTGCTTCATTTAATTTTTTACCCTTATCGGTTTTGTTTTTCGCGAGATTTAATTTATAAATTTTTGCTTTTTTCCAGACCGCATCATCAAGTTTTCCGTCAATTTTAACCGGTGCCTCTGCGGATTTTGCTGAGAAAACTTTCGGATTCTCTTTTGTTTCGTGCGGGATGCCCGCGCAGCCCGAGATAAAAATTATTAAAATTAATAAAAAAATCTTTTTCATCACTTCGCCTTTTGATTAATCGGTTTTTCATCAAGGTTATGATGATCAACAACAATGCCGTCATCGAGTAAGTTTCTCTTTGCCGTATTCAAGAATTTAAACATATTTTTCAAGTCAATTATTCCGCCTGATAAAAACCAGAATACGGTTCCAAATGATATTATAGCAAAAATACGAACATACCATTTCCAAAAAGTTGCCCACGCCATTGTAGTAACATCGTGCGTTAAATTGTAAATAGTGCCGAAAAGAAAAACAGAGAACCAGATAACCGTCCAACTTAAATTCGCGTAATATATCAGCCTGTCTTTTGATGTAAATTCCTTTGTTGGTAATATAGCTCTTAATCCAGTTGGCGGTTTCACCACGTTTCGCTTGTGCACTCCGGCAACAGCGTATTTTCCACGGTGTAACATTTCATCAAGATTAAACGGAGCTTTTTTCGTGAATATTAATTCTATCAATGAACATGCTACATACATTGTTACCGCCGATATCGCGGCGAAAAAGCTCATCCATCTGCCGTCAATAGGGAACTTTTCAGCCGTTACTTTCCAATTTATCCCCGGAACACGTGCCGAAATTCCTTCTACAATATTTTTAAATGTATCTAGCACTCCCGGTGCGTTTGTTGTCAGCCATGAGTATAGATGATTTGGCCAGCTTTGTTGTAATAATATTCCTCCCACCGCGATGGTGCAGCCGGTTATCAACGCCGCGAATGCGCCGAAAGTTGTTCCTCTTCTCCAGTACAGGCCTCCGATAATTACCGCGCCCGCGCCACCGAGCCAAATTGCGCCTGTAATCGCGAAAAACATGGCTATATGTTGACTTTGGCGAAACAAATGACTCCACATAAAAATAAAAATTGCAACAAATAATATTGATGCCCGTAACAGCCAGATATGTGTTTTGGGTGAAAACGGTTTTTTCCGAAACGGTAGAATTACATCTTGCACAAATATACTTCCCCAAGAGTGTAAATACGTATCGTGTGTGGAAATAAACGCGCATAGCATTGCGGCGCATAATAATCCTGTAATACCTATTGGTAAAAATTTGGCTAATGTTATAGGTACTGTCATTTGTTCTGCTAACTGCCCGTTTGTCGCACCCGCTATTGCGATGGCTTCTTTTGCTTGCGTGGCGATTCCGGCGAAGCTTGCGTTATGCAATATTACATAAGCGCCAACAGGCAGTAAAACCATAAACAACGTTTGAGCAATCACCCGCCATGCTCCCAGTATTCCGGCCATTCTCGCTTCATGCGCAGACTTTGCTGAACAGTTGTATCCTTGCGAACCTTGCCACGCGCGCACACCATAAACAGACAGCAACGCGCCAATTATAAAAAAGAAGAAATTAAATCCATCAACTTTACTTGTATGAAACGGATGTATTAACGACGCATTAACCGGTGCGTTTGTTTTAAGTGTTTCAATTACCGTTGACCAATCAAATAGAAAAAAGAAAAGAATTATGATTGTTAAAAATACTATATTACTGAACATTCCCTGTAAAAAATCAGTGACTATTACCGCTATTTGACCACCAAGAAATGTAAACATCAACGATATAGACAATAAAATAAATATTAATGCCGTAAAGGTCGGGATGTGTATCCCGAGTATTGTAAAATAATCAGGCAATCCGCAAAAATAAATGAAGAAGCGCGCGCCAACCGCGGGAAATATTCCGAAATTTATTATTCCTGACAACCATACTAATATTCCTGCAAATATTCTTACCGATTTGCTGTATCTCATCTCAAAAAATTGAGCCATCGTAAAAGCGCGAGTTTCCCTGAACCGGTATATTACAAATCCTGATAAAGAAATGAAAAGCCACAGCGGAGTCATCAGCATCATCCACCAAAGCGCAGTAAATCCGGCATTATAATACATTTCAAAAAAAGCGATCACACTTATTGCTCCAAGGCCGGCCATTCCCTCCGACACACAAATAAGATACCGTCCCGCGCAACGATTGGCAGCCAGAAAATCCGCCACACTTTTTGTAAATTTCTTAGTTGAAACCGCCGCCCAAATTATAACTGTCAATACTGTTGCAACAATCAACCAGTCTATAAAATGCATATTCATACTATATTTTCCGATTAATGATTAACATCAAATAACCGGTTCTGTGTGCGGTATTTGATTGCAATATTTTGAATCACATTATAGAACAACGGTATTGATATTGTCAAGAGGCGGTTTCCGCCATAGACTTTGATTAATTGCGCCAATTGTATCTAGTAAATCATTTGTTCCTGCACTCTGAACGGAAAACTCCCGGGCTGGCTCCAACCTTCTTTTGAAAAACACGATATAATTGTTCGACAGTAGTGTAGCCGGACATTACAGCAATTTTTGCGATGTTCAAATTTGTCTCCCTTAACAGCATCTTTGCGCGTTCAATGCGTGTGCGAATAATTTCTTCTGTAATTGACCTGCCGAGCGCGGCACGAAATCGACGTTCCAATGTGCGCCGCGGAATTAATACTTCAGAAAGAATATCAGGGACCCAAATTGGTTTGGAAGCGTGGTCGCGAATGAATTTTACCGCTTGCGCAACTTCCGGATCGTCAACGGGAAAAACATTTGAAGATTGACGCGGGGTTATCCCCGCAGGTTTGATAATTATTTTGTCTGATGGTAATTTTTTGCCTGACATTATCTGGTTAAGCATACGCGCAGCTTCATAGCCGACACGTTCGCCCGCGGGAATTACACTCGAAAGCATCGGATAAGGCAGCTGAGTCAGCATTTCATCATCATCCACACCGAGAACGGCTACTTCATCAGGAACAAGCAGTCCTTTTTCCTCACAGATGTCAATTAAAATTCGCCCGCGTGTATCATGACAAGCCATTAAACCTATAGGAAGCGGCAGCCGTTCTATCCAGCGCACAAACGCTTTTTTTTCGCCGCGTCTGAAATTATAGAATGACTGTGGAATAAAACCCGCTTCTTTTATTGCCTGCTCAAAACCATTTTTTCTTCTTATTGACCAAGCGAAACGTGAGTCGCCGCAGAACGCGAAATATTTGAATCCGCGTTCAAGAAAATGTTCCGCTCCCAGTTTACCAATCGCTTCTTCATCATGAACGACCGATGGTAAATTCACTTTTTTTAAAGTATTAGAGACGTTAACTACCGGTATTCTTTTAGTCTTAAGTGCTTCCAGTTGTTTTTTGTTTCCAATGTTTGCGATAATTCCATCGCCTTCCCATTCAACTAATTTATCTAATGTAATCATTGGAACGCCTTGAGCGGTGTAAACATACCAGTGACCGTAAGTATGAGCGTATTGGATTATTCCGCGCATGATTCTGCGCCCGTGCGATGCTTCTATTTGCAACATTAATGCGACATTAGGGATTTTTTTATTCATAGCAATGTGTGATTTGGTTTACTGAACACAGCTATTATACTCAAATTTTACAATAAAAGCAAAGATTTTAATATTGAACAATATCTCATTATGGCGCAATTTGCAATAATTAGTTGCGGAAATTAACTATTGACATCCCAACAACTATAGTTGTATAATATTGGCGTTACGTAAATTTTTTTTAATAACTTTATTGTATTAACTTCAACAAAAGGAGAAAAAATGAAAAAACTAATTATTTTAACTACTTGTGTTCTCGTTGCCTGTACTGCCGCTTTCGCAACAGATATCACTTGGACACAAACCGTAAACAACGCAACTTGGGATATAGCAGGTAACTGGGATCCTTCACAGGTTCCCGCCGCCGGCGATAAAGCAATTTTAAATAATGGATATGGTTCAGCTACTTACACCCTGTATCTGCCTTTCGATGGCGCTACGTGTGGCGAACTTGATCTGCCCGATGCTTCTAGTTGCGCATTTCGAATTAATCCGTGGCATCCTGCGCGTGATTTTACATTTGATAATGGTGTAGCAAACGCTAAATTAACAACCGGTGGGGATGTCCTGACTCTCGG
>QMOL01000099.1 GCA_003648225.1 Chlamydiota bacterium | reverse complement strand
GAAGAATTCGGTGCCCATTTTTTAGGATGATAACTAATCAGAATCTTTTTGTTACCGGAACCGGCAGTTAATCCTTTTGCCATGGAATTAAAAACACTTCTGTAATCGAATTTGCCGAAAACAGCACTCCGGTCGCCTCCCAACATCCATATAATATTATTTTTATTTTTAAATTTTCCGGCTATCCATTTACCGTATTTATACGCATTTTTTTCATTAAAAAGAATATCAGAATTTGGTCTGCCGCCATAAGACCCTGTAACACGTGACCCCCAACTTGGTAACAAAACCACGTACATTCCTCTTCTTGCCGCGCTGTCAATAATGTATTCCAAATGATCCCAGTAATCATATCCTTTTTTTATCACCGGTTTAAGCGGGTCGAATTTTCCTTTTACAATTTCAAACGGATATTTACCATATCTGTTAGCAGGCGCTTTTTCATCTGGAAAAGCGTCTACACCTATTGCATTGAATTTTTGTTCTGCTCTTTTGTTCAAATAAAAATCCACTTCCTCTTTTTTTAATTTCCAGGGAATCTCCCAGCAAGTATCCGCGTTCAGAAAAACGGGGTTGCCGTCTGATGTGGTTAGAAATCTGCCGTTGTCGCTTACTTTTAATGATTGCATAGCCGCAAATGAAATGTTAATATTAAATGATAAAATTGATACTAAAATAATTAAAAAAATGATTTTTATTTTCATAACAGTATGTTAGTTTTTGTTTTTTAAAAAGCCGGTTCGGAATGTTGATGCAGGCAGCCCCGCACCGTTGCACAAATTCGGTTCCGCGTCATTACTCCAGGCAAATCTTACAGCTGCAGGCTTGCCAACCTTCTCGCTTGAAACTTCAATTTTATCATTAACGATTTTAGCTGTTCCGGGATAAAACTCCTTGTTCTTACCGGCTATCTCAAAATGTGTCAGCGGTTTACCGTCCCGCGTTTTTAACCCTTTAGCAAAATCAAAATTGATAATAATTTTATTCCCGGCAATTTTGCAGCTCTTGTATAGCGGTCCCGAATAAACTAAATTTGTAAAACCGTAATCTTTAGCAAGCGCCCAGAGTGCGAGTCTATGACCTACATCAATTTTGTTTCTTGGGTGAACGGTTTTCAAGTCACTAATATCCAAAGTAACAGCCATTCCGGTATTAGTAAGCTTGAGAGTGTTAAGTTGCGCTTCCTGGACGAAAGCCGAGTTTCCTCTTCTGTATTTGAAGGGGGAAATTTGCACATAATAAAAAGGGAAATCCCCCTCATTCCATTCACCTCGCCAACTTTTTATCATAGTAGTAAACAAGTCTTCATACATATCGGCATTATCCCGATTTGATTCTCCCTGATACCAAATAGCTCCGCGAATCGCGTAAGGCAATATCGGATGTATCATTGTATCGTATTGAATAGATTTAGTGTTTTGATTAAGCGTCAGCGAAACAGGAAACCACGGGAATTTCTTGCCCTTATATCCCTTTTTACATTTCCATCCCCGGTCAAGCGGAATATAATTCGTCGGCGAAGCATTTAAATATACTTTCATAAGCCCCTTAGGACCACGCGGACCTGCACTTCCGCTCTCGCTTAAATTACATACCACTAAAATATTGTCTCCGGTTTTAATATCACACCACGGAATATAAACTATACGATCCCACCAACTCGCGTAACGTTCCAACGCGTGCCAAACGAGTTTACCGTTAAACCAGATAAAGTCATAGCCTTTAATTAAGCCGAGACTAATAACGACATCTTTTTTACGCCATTTTTTTGGAAATGTGATTTTTTTTCTGTACCAAACCGTACCGGTATGCCCGTTCAAATATTTTGAATCCCAAGCACGCGGTAAATTCATCACATTCCAATCGGAATCATCGAAATTCGGTAACATCCAATTTTCACGAAAGCCCGGGTCGATTTTTTTTAATTCATTAAACAACTCTTTTTCTTCTTTTTTTCTGTAATAGATAAACTTCTGATGGTTCTTATACTTTTCCAGCGAAGTTAATTCATCATTATACACAGGCCATTTCTTTAAATCATTTAAATTCATCCACGCTTCAATTTCCGTTCCGCCGAAGTCAGCTTCTATCAATCCAATAGGCACACCTAATTTTTTATATAATTCCAGTCCGAAAAAATATCCTGCCGCGGAAAAATCTTTAACGGAATTAGATGAGCATATTTTCCAATCTCCCAAACAGTTATCGCATTCGTAGGGTCTCAAATAAAATCTCGCGGCTTGGTATAATCTAATATTCTTATTATCATTAGCTTTGGCAATATATTCCTCACCGCTGTCAGCCTCTTCCAACGGAAACTTCATATTTGACTGTCCGGAGCAAAGCCAGACTTCACCGACAAGAACATTTGTGAAAATTATTTTGCAATTCCCGCTTTCAATCGACATTTTTTTCGGATTGCTGTCAGCAGAAATCGGTGATAAGTAAAGTTTCCAATTCCCATCTTTATCTGCAGAGGTTACTTTCTCCTGCCCGTGAAATTTCACGACGACTTTTGCTTCCGGCGCGCATTTTCCCCAAACGGGAATTTTCATATCGCGCTGCAGCACCATATTATCTGAAAATATTGACGGTACGACCAATTGCGCTGATATATTCAGCGTTAGAGCGAATAAAATAAATGTTAATATTTTTTTCATTTTTAATAGGGTAGTAAATGTTAATGTTTTTCTAAGAACAAAGATGACAGTATTTATGTTGAACTCCTATGTTTTTAATTTTTTATTAGATAAAATTAATACCCAGTCGTTAGCGTTGCCCGGCGAATCAGGGGCATCGAATTGATAATCCGCCGCTCTTTTTCCACTGCGAATATTATTTTTGAACGGTGTGATTTCACCATTTGGTTTGCCGCGAATATTCCACTGTCCGGTACGGGGATTAAACCAGTAAGCATACATTTTCGGCCCTTTCAGCAGATGCATTTTCAGAGTGATGTTTCCTCCATTTGCCGAATAAACCATAGCCAAATCACCTTTTTTAGTTCGTGTCGCAGTTAAAAGGGAAGAAAGCATTCCCTCGCATCCTGTCATTTTTCCGGTATCACCACTTAGCAATGATTGATCGGGTATCCTTTCCAAATATTGTTCTTTCGATAACAACGACATTAAATATACCAGATGGCATAATTGGTTGGCACCCGGATCATCGATGCGTTTTTTCCAATCCGATTTAAAATCCCAAATGGACATATTTCCATAGGTCTCTCCGAAAGCGCCTGCAAAAACTGTTTGATACGCTTGCAAGCGAACTTGCCAGTCTTTATAAACATAGCCGCCGGTTCTTGTGCGTCCTTCATAACCGCCTTCAAAAAGCCAAGTTGGTTTTTTCGGTTGTAAATTCAAATCGTAATTAATGGCTTTCATTTGGTCGATAGGTCCGTCTTGAATGGAATTAAAAGATAGCCATGATTCATTATGAAACCATGCGGAAGAATTTGGCTGCCATTTTCTCGGGTGATAACTTATAAGAATTTTTTTGTTGCCGGAACCGGCTATAAGCCCTTTGGCCAATGAATTAAAAACGTTTCTGTAATCGTATTTTCCCATTACGGCGTTGCGATCTCCACCCAGCATCCAAATAATATTATTTTTATTTTTATATCTTTCAGCAATCCACTTGCCATATTTATAAGCTTTCTTTTCATCAAAAATAAGCGCCGAGTATGACTTTCCGGTGCGATAATCTCCCGCAACGCGCGAGCCCCATGTCGGTAACAAAATAATATATATTCCTTTATTCGCAGCGCTGTCAATTATGTGTTCGATATGATCCCAATAATCGTATTCTTTTTTGATTATAGGACTTAAAGGATTATATTTCCCGTCGCTAATTGTAAATGGATGGTCTCCATAAACATTTGTGGCGACTCTTTCCATAGCAAAAGCCACTAAGCCAATCGCGTTAAATTTCTGTTCTTTTCGTTTATTCAAATAAAATTCAATTTCTTCTTTAGTTAGTTTCCACGGGATTTGCCAACAAGTATCTGCATTAAGGAAAAGCGGATTGCCATCTGAAGTTGTTAAATATCTGCCGTTATCACTTACTTTCAATGGTTTCAACGCAGCAAAACAGAACTTGGTATTCAAAAACAAGAATGATACTAAAAAGATTAACGAAATTATTTTTATTTTCATAATAGTAATACTATTTTATAGAAGTATCAGCTTTATCATCCGGAATAGGAAACATTAAATATCTGGTATCACCTTCAACCCACTCAGCCCATAAACGCGTGTCTCCTTCGTATGATTGCGTAGCGGCGGCAAAAACGTAAGCATCATTTTCGTGATATGAATACTTAAGAGGATTTTTCTTCATATCAGTTAATAACGCAACACCTTCACCGAATGACCAGGAAGTATCAGCTTTTAAATAAACAACGCGGATTTTTTTCCAATTTTTGTCAAAATAAACTAAGCGAACACCCGCATAAGGGTGCGATGTTTTATCAGGGTCGGAACTGACATCACCAATTACAATAAATTCTTCTTTTTCTGAATCGTAGGCTAAGTCGACACTTGACCCGTAATGCAGATCTTTTTTTACAGCAATGAGTTTATCTTTCGGGAAAGCCGGGTCTGAACATTTAAAGACAGCCAAATACTGCCCTTTGTGCGCGGCATCTGCATCTGTATATATCATATAATAATATCCGTCATTCGCACGTACAGCCGCGGATTGCCCTGTTCCATAGCCGCCTTCAGGTTTTTTAGGACCAATTATATGTACACCGTTGTGTAACCTTTCCCAACTTCTGCCTTTATCAGACGATACCGCCATTCCTATTCTCGTTGCTTTCCCTAGTGGATCACCGTCCGAGCATCCGCTGTAAGTGAGATAAAAAACACCGTTTGCGTCTAAAAAGACACTTGGATCGCAACAATGTAACTCATCGAACTTATCATTATGCAAAGGATATAATTGTTTCAACGTCGGACAACTTTCCAATTTTTCTAATGTTGGCGCTTCTTTATATAAGATAAAATCTCCGGCTTCAGCTCCCCCGCTCCAGATTTTATAAAGACCTTCTTCTTCATCAAACAAAAACGAAGGACAATAATTATAGATTCTTTCCTGGTCGGGCATAATATTACCGAAAGCATAAAATTTCGAGAATTTTTCGGGGGGGTTAGGAATAAAAAACGCTCCTTCAGGTATTTCCCGCTTTGAAAAGCCCGGACCTTTCCAATAGACTTTCAAAACCGGCTCCGAATCATTCTGATAAAAACCAACTTCTATTTTATGCATTCCATTTGTTAAATCTAAAGAGAGAGACAACTTGCCCGGCTTATCTTTTTCAATGGAAAGGTCATCGATTTTCAATTGTGCTGCTTCGTTATATTTAACCCAAAAGTTATATTTACCTGTTCGGGGAATACTTATAAGTCCTTTAAATTGAGCAAGAATATTAGTTCCTCTCAAAGTTTCCGAGAGGTCTATTTTTCTTACAATTTTGCCAAAAAGAGGATGCGTTCTGACTAAAGAATTTGTGAAACTAGGCATATAAGTGAGTGGAGGGAAAATTACTGTTTTATCTCCATCACAATCAATTGGTAATTCCCAATATTTCATAAAAATACCTTGATTTGACCGGTCAACTGTTTTTACTTTCCTCTTTAAATCAAGATAAAGAGATTTTTTCATATATTTTAATGACGGCGCGAAATTACCAAATCCTGTAATTTCAACATCTTTAAAAATAGATTTATTGGCGTAACCATTGTGCTTTATTAAAAGAAATCTGCCCGGCTTGCCGTTAGCGCGTGTATAATAAGTGCCGCTAACGCGAAGTTTTGCCGATGAAGCAATATTAATTTTTGACTTGCCTAAGTTAATCGGCGCAATACCTTTCGCTCCAAACTCAAATTCAAGCAAAGATTTATTCCCCAGCGAGAGCCCGATGTCTTTTTTTGATTTTGCTGTGATAACGGCCGAACTGTTTTGGATTTTAAGCACATCATTCACAATAAAATGATTGTTCCATTCGACTTTACCGCCTGAAACAATTATTTTGCTTGGAATTTTCGAACTCTGACAATTAACAGTAATGTTATTCGCAATAAATTTACCACCAATAATTTTTAGAACCGAACCTTGCGATCCCGGCGATTCGGCAACGGTTAAATCACTGCCTTTAAACATTCCTTTCCAAGATACGATCATTTCACCTTTCCCTTTATAGCCGACAAAAACCGGAGCCTCTTTCGCCATTATCAATTTTCCCGCTGACAGAAACAATTCACCGCTGCCCGCTGAATTCCCATCGCCGCCACCTATTTGAAGATATTTTGAAACATATAAATTTCCTCCGTAAATTGAAAAAATCCCATGATTTTTTTTATTCTTACCGAGAACAAGGCAAGAAACATTCAAATTCCCACCTTTCTTAAGTGTGACTTTGCCCCATTCGTTTGCTTTGCCCGACAATCCGCAATAAACGATTTCGCATTTGTTTTGTCCGGAATCTATTACCGCTATTTCATCATTTGCAATTATTGCGTTATCATTTGCATTAGGAATATGATTTGCCTGCCAGTTTACAGATACATTCCAATTACCAAATTTATTTTTAAAAACTGCGTTTGACGCGTTTACTGAATTTACGATAACGAGGATGAAAAAAAGGATTGAGTAACAAATGTTTTTGTACATAACTTAATATTTATTTTAGTGAAGTTAAACATAATATTTTTATTTATAATATTATAATGAAAAATAAGTTTTCATGCTATAACAATCTGCTTAGGCTTTAACACATTCAGCTAACTTGTATATGTATTCAAAGGGGTTTATAGTAATATCTGTTGCATTTGTAAAAAAGATTTGATAGAATATTTTCTTTGAATATGAATAAACGTATTTAATTATAACCTGATTTATTATTGTGAGTATTAAAAACTTAAGCAAAAATTCGCGGCGTGAATTAAATCGTGGGAAAATAAAGCTGGATATAATGAAAGATAATTGCGAAATTATTAAACAAGAAAATCCATCTGTTATTCCACTGCACTCTCATAATTTTGATGAACTGGTTTTTATACTTGGCGGGTCAGCGATTCACGTTGTTGACGATCAAGAATATCCAATAATTCGCGGGAATGTTTTTGTTGTGACAAGAAATCAAAAACACGGATACATACAGACCCGGAACCTTAAGATAATTAACGTTATATACAAGCGTGAATTTTTCAAAAATTTAAAAACAAAATATGCCGATTTGCCGGGTTTTAACACACTTTTTGTTCATGAACCGTTTTATCGCAAGAATCACCAGTTTAAATCAAAACTACATTTGAATTCCCAGCAATTACGAGAAATCACTCCGTTCTTAAACTATATGCTTCAACAGAGCAATAAATGGATTGGGACACCTGCAATAAAGGAATGTATATTTGAAGTGATAATTATTAACATCTGCAAATATTTTTCGGAAATTAAATCTCCGAAGCCGAAAACTCTTCTTAAAGTCAGCGAAGCAATAAATTATATCGAACAAAATTTCACTAAATCAATTTCTAATGAATTTCTCGCGAATTTAACGGATATGCCGCACAGTTCATTTAGATATTCATTTAAAAAAATAACCGGATTATCGCCTATTAATTATCTTATAAAATTGAGAATAGAAAAAGCTGTTGAAATCATGGAGAACGATAGTAATATAAATGTTACTAATGTGGCTTTCGGCACCGGTTTTGATAACTGCTCATATTTTACAAGACAATTTAAAAAAATCGTAGGAGTATCTCCTATTACATATTTAAAAGACCAGCGTTCATTAATTAAATAAAAATATATTGAGACATAAAACAACTTTTGCTAAAATTTGTTTTTATCATTATTTAACCCCAAATGCTAAAAAACAGCAAGGAATTATTAATGCTTTATCCAAAGGAAACCTTAACTCGTGAATTAATTAACCTTTCAGGTATGTGGAACTTTAAAGTTGACTTTGACAATAACGGAATTGATAAACAATGGTTTGAATCTTCATTGATTAATCCGTCTGTTATGCCGGTTCCCGCAAGTTATAATGACATAACCACGGACTCAGCCATACGCGACCATATAGGAGATGTCTGGTATGAAAAATCTTTTTATGTGAAAGAAAACTGGAAAAATAAAGATATATCAATTCGTTTCGGGTCAGTAACTCATAATGCTATTGTTTGGATAAATGGAATTAAAGTTGCCGAAAACAAAGGGGGTTATCTTCCATTTGAAGCTGTAATTAACAATCATATAAAATGGAATGAAGTCAATCGGCTAACTGTTTTGGTAAATAATATTCTTGATGATTATACTTTGCCGCCCGGAAAAATATTAGAAGTTAAAGATAATGAAAGCAATGATGAAAAATCTAAATTTTACGCGGGCATCATTGATAAATCAATTCTGCCGATTGGTTATAAGGTTCAAGATTACTTCCATGATTTTTATAATTATTCCGGAATTCATCGTCCTGTATTCTTAATCGCGCGCGGTAAAACTCACATAAACGATATTACAATCAAAACCGATATTGTTGACAAAACAGGTGTCGTTGAATATAAAGTCGATGTTAAAGGAGATTATAATTCTGTTGAATTGAAACTAATCGATGAAACAGGAAAAACAGTTTGCAAATCAAATAAATTAACCGGTTCTTTGATTGTCGAAAACCCTGATTTATGGCAGCCGTTAAATGCTTATCTTTACTCCCTTGATATAAGAATCTTTAATGATAAAAATGAATTGGTTGACCATTACATCCAAACTGTCGGCATCAGAACCATAAAAATTGAAAACGATAAATTCTTAATAAACGGTAAACCATTTTATTTTAAAGGTTTCGGAAAACATGAAGATATGGACATTAAAGGTAAGGGCTTGGACAACGCGATCAACGTGAGAGATTTCAATCTGTTAAGATGGATCGGCGCTAATTCTTTTAGAACATCGCATTACCCATATTCGGAAGAAATTCTTAATCTCGCTGACCGGCTCGGGTTTGTTGTAATTGACGAGTCCCCTGCCGTTGGTTTAGGCTCAAATGTATTTGAAAATAAAATATTGCTTGATCACCACCTTGAAATAATGGAGAAATTAATTAAAAGAGATAAAAACCACCCTTCGGTTGTTATG
>QMOL01000098.1 GCA_003648225.1 Chlamydiota bacterium | reverse complement strand
TTGAAATGTCTCCTGCATTATGTGTTCTCCTCAATGGTTAATTGATTAAAACACTTATTATACTCTTTCTAAGGTGACATTTCTAAAAAACGCAAAGGTGACATTTTAACAAAATTTTAACATATGGTATAATTGGGTTGCGGATTCTAAAATCAATTATCGAATATCGATTAATAATTTGAGATTTCAGAAGTTAAATACATCATATATCTAAAATCGATGTTCCGTGGTTTGCAAAATATCCGCATATGGAACAGCGGACAAAACGCAGTCATTTAGGCCGACATGACCTGACTTAATTAAATTTATAACCTTGTAATCTTAATAACCTGTATAAAAATCTATGACGCCTGAATCAATTTTAAAAAAACAATTTGGATATGATAACTTTCGTCCTGTACAAAAAGAAGTTATTGATAAAATTCTAAACAAAAATGACGCGCTTGTTGTAATGCCTACCGGAGGCGGAAAATCTATTATTTATCAACTGCCCGCACTTATGCTTCCGGGAATAACAGTTGTCATTTCTCCATTGATTTCTTTGATGAAAGATCAGGTTGAAGCGTTAAAAGCCAACGGAATACCCGCTGATTTCATTAACAGTTCATTAAGCATCTCAGAAAAAAATGAAGTTTTCCGACTTATAAAAAACAATCACTTAAAATTAATTTACGTTTCTCCTGAGCGACTTGTTATCGACAGTTTTATTGAGTTTCTAAAAAATCTCGATGTTAGCTTATTCGCAATTGATGAAGCTCATTGCATATCGGTTTGGGGACATGATTTTCGTCCTGAATACTCACAACTTTCCGTTTTAAAAAAACACTTTCCGAACACACCTGTCGTTGCTTTAACAGCTACAGCCGATAAAATAACGCAAAATGATATCTGCAAACAACTTAACATCGATAAATCAAATAAATTTATCGCGTCATTCGACCGACCGAATTTAAGTTTAAACGTTCTGCCTGCGAAAAAAAGATATGAATTTATAAGGGACCATATTAAACGACATCCAAATGATGCCGGAATAGTTTATTGCCTAAGCAGAAAAAGTACTGAATCTATAGCAAAAAAGCTGCGGAAAGACGGCATTAAAACAGATTTTTATCATGCCGGACTATCCGCGATACGTCGCAATCAGGTTCAAGATGATTTTATTAATGATAATACACTCGTTATTTGCGCAACAATTGCCTTTGGAATGGGAATTGATAAATCAAATGTAAGATGGGTTATTCATTACAATTTACCGAAAAATATAGAAAGCTATTATCAGGAAATAGGAAGAGCGGGTCGTGACGGCCTTCCAAGCGATACATTTTTATTTTATAATTTTGGTGATATAATCTTACTTAGAAAATTCGCAAAAGACAGCGGACAACCGGAAATTCAACTTGCGAAATTAGAACGAATTCAAAATTATGCCGAAGCAACAACTTGCCGACGAAAAATTTTACTGAGCTATTTCAACGAACACCTTGAACATAATTGCAATAACTGTGATGTTTGTGAAAATCCTCCCGAAACTTTTGACGGTACTGTCCTTGCTCAAAAAGCACTTTCGGCAATTGTCCGCCTTAAGGAAAATGTACCTTCAGGTGTTTTAATTGATGTGTTACGCGGTTCGATGCGTTATGATATTACGTCAAAAGGCTATAACAAGATCAAAACTTTTGGAGTGGGTCGGAATATAAGTAATTTTGAATGGCAAAGATATTTGTTGCAAATGCTTCATCATGGATTAATAGAAATAGCTTATGATGATCACAACAATTTAAAAATTACTGATCCGGGAAAAGATATATTATTCAACGATAAGAAAGTAGAATTTGTAAAACAAATAAGTGCAGAAGCTTTTAAATCAAAAAAAGAAAAAATACAAAATATTATTACTCTCCCGGAAAATGAATTGTTCGAAATTTTGCGCACAATGAGAAAAAAAATCGCAAATGAAAACCATATCCCCGCTTATGTTGTTTTTCATGACAAAACCCTCAAAGATATGGTCGCTCTAATGCCGCTTTCTTACGAAGCCATGCTTGGTGTATCCGGTATTTCAGAACACAAATACAAAAAGTTCGGTGAACCGTTTTTACAGAAAATTATCGAATATTCAAAAACACAAGATGGAGATTGAACAATCGGTGTTTCTAATTTAATAAAAAATAAATGTTTTGATTTTTAAAGATTTTAACTCATATGCTAATTAGTCGTCTCTTAAAAACTACTTAAAAGTAAAACTAATGGGATGTTCAAGCTAAAAACGGGTAAAATAAGGAATGACTGACTATTAACCATCTATTGATTTGCGACTAAAACCGTTAAATGATATAATCTTATAATTATATACTTTAAAAATAATACAATTAACCATTTTGTAAATTCTAAATATAATGTGGAAATTTATTACTATTGCTTCACTTGTTTTATTGATTTTTATCGCAAGTGCAGGTTTGCGTACATACGGCTTTTCTAAAAAACCGCTCTGGCTCGATGAGGTAGAACACCTGTACGATACGCTTCCGGGATACGATATGCCAAAGGTTGTAAAGGAAGCCGCCGGACACGCGCAGCCGCCGCTTGATCATCTTATTCTTTGGAAATTCAGAAGTACATTTCCCGCTCCGCAATTTGTTCGACTCCCCTACCTTCTTTACGCTATACTGTTTTGTGTTTTAGTGTGGATTTGGTCATTACGACTTTTTTCTCTGCCGGGGTTGCTCGCTGCAGGAGGCTGGCTCGCGTTCAGCGGTTTCCATATCTACTACGCTCAGGAAGTAAGAATGTACGGCTTAATGATGTTGCTTGCAGTTGCATATTTTCTATTACTTGACATCGCCTTGCGCTCACGCTCGCTTCTGATATGGATTTGTTGTTTATTACTTGCGACAATGAATTTATACACGAATATTTTCACAAGTTTAACATTAGTTCTTTCAGGAATTTACGTCATTGGTTTCTCATTTGTTAATTGGTATGAAAAACGAACAAATCCATCTGTTGAACAAGTTGAAAAAATATCTCTTTTTTGGAAAATTGTTAATATTAAGAAATGGCCGGATATCCTGAAATGGGCAATTATCATCGCTGCCGCTGCTGCCGCATTTTATCCCCTCTATCACAATTTCCTTGTCGGAAATTTAAAAAACCATCAGGAGTGGGAACAGGGTGGCGGCAAAGAAGCTTTTAATTTCTTAAAATCATTAAAAATGGTTTTCATCGATTTTTCAGCAAAACCTAAAGGCAGGCTGCCCGGAATGTGGTTTTTCGGAATACTTATCTGCGCCGGAATTATTCCTCGAAAACTTAAAGAAATTCCTTTTTCTTTAATTGCTGTTGCAATGATTCTAATTTATCCGCTTGTTCTGTCATTTATGTTTTCAGAAAAATCAAATGTGCTTTTTAAGTCGCGGTATGTTTCTCAGGCATTCCCGTTTTTTGTAATCGCGCTCGGTGCGGGAATAGTTCATATTTCGCATTGGCTATCATGGATTTTTAAAAAAATAATACCGGCTCTGCGAAAAGAATTGCCTGGTAAAATCATTCTTTATTCTCTTGTAATTGCCGGCACCGTTTCAGCTGTTATTATTGAATTACCGGCAACAAAATCTATTCTTAAAATGGAGAAATCTCCCTGGCGAGTCGTAGCTAAAAAGGTAAAACTCGGTTATGACGAAAATCATTTGATTACAAGTCAACTCGATGTCGCTTTAAGATGGAATCTTCACCGCTATCTCGGCAGCAGAAGAAATTGGCAGTATGTTGGGCTTGAAGAGTTACCTAAATTATCATTTGAGGGCAAAAAGAGATTATGGATTATTGTTGACAAACGTAAATTGCGAACGAATTTAAAAGACGCGGAAAATAATTTCGAAATAACTGAAATCGATTCCTTCTATCCATCAATTTATTTATTTAAATCAAAACAATTATTGAGTTGGGAAAAACTCATGAGAACCGTACAACCATTTTCAGTCAAAATGGACAATTACGCAATAATAACTATGCAGCAATATAAATATTATGGCAAAGCTCGTTCCGCGGCAAAAAAAAACGATTTCAAAATCGCAAGCGAAAATTATAAAAGAGGATTAGCTATCGGCTTTAAAAAAGATATCTGGGTAAACCTTGAGTTTGCAAGATTCCTCAAAAATTATAAACATTATAAAGAAGCCGTACCACAATATGAAGAGTTTTATAATAAAGCGGCTCCAAAGCATAAATCTTCCGTAGTTAAAGAAATGATTGAAACTTACGATTGTGCCGGCATGCCTAATAAAGCAGATGCCCTTATGAAAAAATACGGTTCTCCGGATATGATTGAAGAAAGAAAACGCCTGCAGTTTACCCACGCGGCAATTAAAAATCTTAAAAATAATCAACCGGATGAGGCATACACAAATTATCTTCACGCGTTTGAAGCCGCACCTTCAAATGCAATTACATGCCGGCGAATTGCCGAAATATGTTTTTGCAAATTAAATCCCACACAACCGGCAGAAGCTTTTAATTGGAACAAGAAGGCAAGTGAATTAATGGTTGCAAAATCCGGAAAAAGATTTATTGAAGCCGATTTTAATAACGCATTGATTCAGTCCTCAATAGGCCGCACCAACACTTCCGTTAATTTGTATAATCAACTTTTAGATTATTTAAAAACAGAAGAACCTGCGCAGTCAAACTGGTTATTTAAAACTTATGTTTATCTTGGCGCAATCCAGGAAAGAAAAGATTACCTGAAAGAAACTTTAGATAATTTCGAAAAAGCGGCAAACTATGCTACTACACCTGACGAAAAAAATAACATCAGTAACCATTTGGCACGAATAAGGAAAAAGCTACATTAATCCGAATTAAATATCCAATATTCAACACGGAACGCCCAATTATAAAGTATAATCCAGTAATCCAATAATCCACAAGCATTTTGCCTGTTTCACTTTTATGGTAAAAAACAAAGTTATTCGAAATACTATCGCAATGTTCTCCGGACAGTCCGGAGCGCAAGTAATTGCAATGCTCTTCACCGTTTTTCTTGGCAAGATGCTTCCTGACAAAGCGTTCGGTCAAATAAGATTCGCGATAACATTTGTCGTTATTTTTATGGCATTTGCCGAGTATGGACTTCAATCACTTTTGATAAGGGAGATCGCCCGCGACAAAGAAAAAGCCGCATCGCTTTTCTGGAATTCTGTAATTCTTAAAACTATCTTTTCTGTTATAGCGATGTTTATCGGATGGATGGTTCTCGACCATTTCTTTGCCGATTTTCCCGAAAAAAGAATTTTGGTTTATCTGGTTTCCGGTTCGTTAATCTTCAACACTTGGTACTTTTCCATTTCATCCGTTTTTATCGGCTATCAGGAAAACCATATTGAAACGCTTTTGTTCTTTATCGGAAAAGTTATTTATGTTGCGGGAGGAGTTCTTGTCGTTCTAATCAGCCGCGATGTGAAAGCTGTCGCTTTAATGTTTTCGATAGCAACAGGACTACAGTGCATCATAGCATTCATTTGCTTAGTGATGCGTCATCGTCATTTAAAATTTAATTTTGACTTTTCAATTATAAAATACTTAATAACTCACGGATGGCAATTCTTCTCAATTACTATTTTTACTACTCTAAATCTAAAATTCGATAATATTTTTATAGGTAAATGGTGTCCGGACACTGAACTTGGACATTATGCAGGAGCTTACTCATTAATTCTCGCACCTATTATTCTCGCCAATGCGTTTGTTCGGTCAATGTATCCGGCACTTTCAGAACTCCACAACAATAACGATAGTGATTTTTGGCTGCGAATTGCAAAAGGATTCCGCTGGCTTGCCGCATTAGCTTTTCCGGTATTAATTTTTATGACAATTGACGGCGGAAGAATTTTAACAACGGTTTTTAAAAAATCTTTTATTGCGGGACTCCTGCCAATGCAAATTCTTATCTGGGGACAAGGACTGGATTTCTTCTGTCCGTTCGCGGGACACACGCTTTATGTTCTCAATCGACAAAAATGGGTGATTGCAATCACCGGTTTCAGTCTATTGGCAAACATTATCGCAGATGTTATTTTAATAAAACAATACGGAACTGTTGGCGCGAGTGTGGCAAAACTGATTGCTTTACTTGTAATGTTTGGCGGTTATGCTTTTGCATTACGGAAATGGCTGCCTGTAAACAAATTATTCAGGCAGTTATTCCCGCCATTGGTGATTTCTCTTGCTTTCTCACCTGTCGCGTGGTATTTACGACCGGTAATGCCGTTTTGGATTTCTGGACCAATCTACGCTTCGCTTTGTCTCGGAACATTTTTTGCCGTTAAAACAATTAAATGGTCGGACTTAAAATTGTTTTCTCCGGAATGATATGAAAAGCATGTGTATCGAGTTGTAAAACAAGCAAATGATTACTGTAGATATTTATTATATTATATTATATTATATTATTTTAAGAAAATCTTTTGAAAAAAATACGTTATCAAATCTAAAAATGTAAAACTTAAAAAATTGAGGCTGAATGCTTTGTAAATAGTATAACATAAATTAAATAAAACAATCACAAATTTTAATGGAGAAAAATGAATATAATTAAAAATGTCTTTCCTATCCTTTTTTTGAGCATTATTATTAACACAAATATAATAATTGCCGCAAATACTTTCTTTATTAATGAAAACGGAAGCTGGAATACTACAACAAACTGGCTCAATAACCATGTCCCGACATCAAATGATGTTGCAACTGTCTGTGGTTATAACATTGCCGTCATTAGTTTGGACAATCAAAACTGTGGAACTATTTATTGTGGAAATACCAATCATTCTTCTTTTACTCCTTTTGAGGTACCCATACTTCCCGTCTTTTCTAAAATAGCAATAAGAAAAAACGGAAACTTAAATGTTGAAAAATTAGAAACAGGGAAAAACGGCAGAGGAAATTTTTCGGTTTGCGGCGGTAATCTTATCGTTTCTAAATATATTAAATTAGGCATCACTAAAAATAATTACCCGGCAATCGGGCAGCTCTTTGTTTCCGCCGGAAATCTGAAAACAATAAACAACGCTCCTCTTATCATCGGATATAATTCAAAAGGTGAAATGATTGTTTCGTGGACCGGATTGGTTGAAGCGGGTAATATTACTGTATCGGAAAAAGCCGGCTCGGGAGATTCGGTTTTAAGAATTGCCGGTGGCAAACTTGTTGCGGATAATATTACGGTTAATAATGTTAATGGAAATAAGCCAAGCAAAATACTGATTTCAGACGGAAAATTATTTTGGAAAAAATCTCTCGTTGTTAATGATACCCTTAAAATTCAAAATAGTTCCGCAACTGTGTTGGCAATTCAAAAAGATAATTTGAATTTTTTCGAACGCGTATTAAAATTATTCGGGTTTGATTCGCACGACAATTCCAATGATAACGCAAGTCTTATATTGAACAATGGTTCAAAGCTTGAATTTGAATTTGGTGCTAATGGAATTGCTCCGATTATCTTAAAAAATTCTAAAATTAAGATTTCACCAAACGCGAAACTTATTATCAGCGGTACATATTACACAAGAGCCAACGGGAAATCCGGCAAATTTTTACTTATTAAACACGATGGCTATAGTGATGAGAAAAAATTCAAAAATGTTGAGTTAAGCGGTTTTGGTAATTTGATTCCTTCACTTGCTTACGAGGATAATTCAATTTCTCTTGTTTTAAAGAAAAAAGAAAATACGATTTCTCGTCAAAACCAGGGAATTCTGATGAACTACTGGGAATTACCAATTGATGATGATGTTGATAAATATGCAATTTTTCCGCCGCTTACTTCTATGCCGTCATTCGATAATACTTTAATTAGAACTCATCCTAATTTTGGAAAAACCGTAAGAAAAATCGATTTATCGGAAATATTGAGAACAACTAATATTCTTGTTCAGTTTAAAGGTCTTGTTTATATTCCGAAAAATGGCAAATATACTTTTACAATTGAGTATAATGAAGCGATAAGACTTAAAATAGATGATTCGACAACCGGAAAAGACAAATCGGGAATATCGTCTCTTACTTTAAATCTAACAAATGGAATGCACAAAATTCAAGTTGGATATTATGAAAATATAGGTAAGGCAAAATTAAAAATTTATTGGTCGGGTCCCGGATTCGCTAAACAAGAAATACCTGAAGAAACGTTTTTTGTTCCTGAACCGCCAAAAGGATATAACAAATATTACGCTTTTGGAAATATTATGCTCGATAAAGAAAGACTTTATAATTATTGTCCTTCGTTCCTCTTCGATGAAGTAGAAGGCCTTTATAAAATCTGGAGCGGTGGTGCAGAAGACGGTGATTTTATCTTATATAAAGGCGCGCCAACTCTTGATAAATTGCTGCAGTGCCCGACTGCAAAAGTACTTCATCCGACACACAGTAATAAATTTGATGCGCTTCACACCTGTGATCCGAATGTTTTTGTTAGTGATGACGGCACTTTCTATCTGTCTTATAGCGGCTTAGCAGATAAAAAATACCTGCCGAGAACTACAAGAGTGGGAATGGCAATATCTTATGACAGAGGAAGAACTTGGACACGGCTGCATAACGGTAATCATATCACCGATGTTGAAAATCCTGGAACCGGTTACGGCACAGGTCAGTCTGCCGCCGTTAAAGCTAATGACGGATATTATTATATGACTTATACTCACGCCGACAAATCTGTGCACGGTCTTGTAGTAGAAGTCATGAAATGTTCCGACCCGTCTTTTCCGATAAAGAAACAAATATCGGTTACAAATCTTCATCATGGCGCGAGCATTGATCTTGCCTATAACGCTAAAAAAGAAGAGTTTATCATTATAAGCAATTCAAGTTGTAATCCTGATAAAACATCAAATTCTTATCTTGCAGTTACAATGTATTATTACGATAAAAATTGGAATAAAATTAAAACAGTTTTTTTGAAAGCTAATACCCTATTCGGCTTTGGTGAAGGTGCCGCATTGCTAACCGATATGAAAAAAGTTCCTCTTGAATATTCATACCACGAACAGAAATCTTATGTTTTTTCCGCGGCAACTCGCGAATATAAAATTAATACAAGATTGTGGGCGTCTTGGGTTGAAGGCGATACAAAATATATTTTATTTAAAGTGCC
>QMOL01000097.1 GCA_003648225.1 Chlamydiota bacterium | reverse complement strand
GAGTTTTTATTTTCTTCTGCAGCAAAAGCAAAATCAAAACCGTTGATTGCCGGACTGCAAAGCTTTCGCTGGCCACGAATTGGTCCGGGCTTAACAACAGAGCGAAGAAGTCCGGCCGCTTCGAGTTCCTGAATATGAACTGTCATGGTTGATTGTGCAAGTTCAAGCAAATTCGCGAGTTCGCTGACAGTCATTGTTTTGCGTGAAATGGCTTGCATAATCATCATTCGCTGCGGACTAGAAAGGGCTTTACAAACGGTTGTCATTTCGACTTCATCTTTTATATGTTTAATATTTTTTTTATCAGTATATGACATAATAAATCTCAGTTGTTTATGTTTACAGTTATTTACATCGGAGATTTATTATAGCCAAATAGCGATACTTTGTCAACGAGCATTAATAAAAAGGAAATTCCAATTGCGTCATTTTTTCCTTATCGGAAATATCAGTCTGTAATGTCATTTCCCTACCTGTTGATTTTCTTGTTCTGTTAGGATTGACCGATCTGTCATCGATCCCTCTTGCGATATCAAAATAATAAGCGTCTGCTTTTCCGAATTCTTTAGTCAGAAATTTCTTAGTTTTTAATTTTAGATCCGCACCGTTTTTTATTCCAAGTCTCAGCATTTTCTTCCCGGTAACTTTTCCAACACCGAAAAACTTATTTATCGGTAAGTTTTCTATAAATTGTTTTCCGGCTTTGGATGGCACGACAGTCAAGCCGTCAGGCTTTTGTATATCTGAAGCTACTTTAGCTATAAATTTATTGTATGAAACGCCTGTTGAAGCGGTTAATCCGGTTTCGGAGAAAATTTTACGGATTTGATTTGATACCTTTTTGTATACATCCATTCGAACTCGAACGAAAATGGCTTTCGGACATAAATTGTACGCTCGGGAAGAAGCCATCGCGGAATGAATGCCAAATGAATAATTTTCCGGGTCATAAATTTCAAAATAACAGCTATTAAAATAAGAAGTTTATAATAATTATAACATCCGAAAAAATAAACGCAAGGGAGGAATAGATTTTTAACGCAATAGGCGCAAAGGACGCAAGAAATTAATTTTAAAAATATTAAATCTTTCGCGTTACAAAAAAAAGAAGCGCGCAAGAATTGCGCGCTTCATATTTATTTTTAAGTTATTTTTGTTAATTATTTTACTGAAATTACAAGATCACCATCTTTGTCATCCACAACGACTGAACTTCCATCGGGAATTTCTCCAGATATAATTTTTCTGCCGAGTCGTGTTTCAAGTTCACGCTGAATGTAGCGTTTCAATGGCCGCGCGCCGTAAACGGGATCATAACCGTTTTTCGCGAGATGTTTCCGGCCGGATTCTGTAAGTTCCAATTTTATTTCACGTTCATTCAACCGTTTGCGGAGTTGATCAAGGAGTAAATCAACGATTTCCTCAATCTCTTCAAGTGAGAGTGGTTTGAAGACAACGATTTCATCTACGCGGTTTAAAAATTCCGGTCTGAAATTTCTACGCAATTCGGTGAGGACATTTTGTTTAATATCATCAGGAATTTTATCTTCTTTAATACCTTCAAGTAATTGCTGACTGCCAATGTTCGATGTCATTATAATAACTGTGTTTTTGAAATCAACCGTTCTGCCTTGCGCGTCGGTCAATCTTCCGTCATCAAGGATTTGAAGCAGCGCGTTAAAAACATCGTGGTGCGCTTTTTCGATTTCATCAAAAAGGATAACTGAATATGGCTTGCGCCGAACCGCTTCAGTTAATTGACCGCCTTCTTCGTAACCCACATATCCCGGAGGCGCCCCGAGTAATCTTGAGACAGTATGTTTTTCCATATATTCGGACATATCGATTCGCACCATATTTTCTTCTGAATCGAAGAGAGATTGAGCAAGCGCGCGTGCGAGTTCAGTTTTTCCCACACCCGTTGGGCCAAGAAAAATGAAGGAACCGATCGGTCGTTTAGGGTCTTTTAAACCTGAACGCGCGCGAATTACCGCGTCTGCCACAGCATCAACGGCTTCGTTTTGTCCAACAACTCTTTCGTGAAGCGTTTTATCGAGGTGCAGGAGCTTTTCTTTTTCGCCTTCCATAAGTCGGCTCACCGGGATTCCTGTCCATCGGCTGACGATAGAAGCCACTTCATCAGCTGAGACTTCTTCCTGAAGCAGGCGGTTTCCGCTTTTTTCCTGTTCTTCTTTTTCGGCAGTTTGGAGTTGTTTTTCAAGTTCGGCAAGAGTGCCGTATTTAAGTTCAGCGGCTTTATTGAGATCGTACTGTCTTTCTGCCTGTTCGATTTCGTGTCGGGTTTGTTCGATTTTTTTTCTAAGGCTGCTGATTTTATGGATTTCTTCTTTTTCATTTTGCCATTGAGCGGTTAAAGAATTCTGTTTTTCTTTCAGGTCGGCAAGCTCTTTCTTTAAATTGATAAGACGTTTTTTTGACGCTTCATCTTTCTCCTTTTTAAGCGCTTCCTGTTCAATTTCAAGCTGCATAACCTTTCGTGTTATTTCATCAAGCTCAGAAGGCATACTGTCAATTTCTGTTCGGATAGTCGCAGCAGCTTCATCAATAAGATCAATTGCTTTATCCGGCAAAAATCTGTCACTGATGTAACGATTACTAAGCACCGCCGCGCTGACGAGGGCGCTATCCTGAATGCGGACGCCATGATGAACTTCGTAGCGTTCGCGAAGTCCGCGCAAGATAGAAATAGTATCTTCAACTGACGGCTGGTCAACCATAACGGGTTGAAATCTTCTTTCCAGTGCGGCATCTTTTTCAATATATTTTCTATATTCATCAAGAGTTGTCGCGCCGATGCAATGAAGTTCTCCGCGGGCGAGCATAGGTTTGAGCAGATTCCCAGCGTCCATGCTTCCTTCAGTTTTTCCTGCGCCGACGATATTGTGCAATTCGTCAATAAAGAGGATAATTCTTCCATCGGAAGATTGGATTTCTTTAAGGACAGCTTTAAGCCGCTCCTCAAATTCGCCTCTGAATTTTGCTCCTGCCACGAGCGCGCCCATATCGAGCGCGAAAATAGTTTTATCTTTGAGTGATTCCGGAACGTCCTGCTGAACGATTCGTCTTGCAAGCCCTTCAACAATGGCTGTTTTTCCAACACCCGGTTCACCTATAAGCACAGGGTTATTTTTTCTTCTTCTTGAGAGTACCTGAACAACGCGGCGGATTTCGTGGTCTCTGCCGATAACGGGGTCGATTTTTCCTTTTCTTGCTGCCGCGACAAGATCAATTCCGTATTTTTCAAGAACATTGTATGTGTTTTCAGGATTAGGATTATCAACGCGTGTATTACCGCGAATATTAGTCATTGCCTTCATCAGTCGTTCTTGTGTGAAGCCGAATTGTTTAAGCAATTTTCCCGTCGGAGAAGCATTGCCTTCATCAATAAAAGCCATGAGAATATGTTCAACGCTTACATAATCATCTTTGAATTTTTTAGCGATGTTTTCCGCAGTGGTAAATAATTTATTTAACCGTGGCGACATATAAACTTGTCCTGTTGCCGAAGACGACCCTGAAACACGGGGAAGTTTATCTATTTCTACATCGAGCGCCTGTCGGAAAGCTTTCACAGCAATGCCTGATTGTTCAAACAAAAGCGATGCCAGACCGTCAGATTGGTCGAGAAGCGCGGCGAGCAAATGTTCGCCGTCGATTTGTTGTTGACCTCTGTTTGAAGCGATAGATTGAGCTTCCATAAGAGCGGTCTGCATTTTTTCAGTAAGTTTTTGTATATTCATAAATTTGTCTCCTTTAAATTATATGATTAATTAATAGTATAAACTAATCATAATTTAAGGGCAAGAATGGTGCCAAAACAAAATAAAAGGAAAAACGAATGAAAAGTAAGAAAAAAAAGAAACTTTGTGTGCCGTGATGACACAGATGTGTCGGAAGTAAAGGAAAAAACCAATTACTAAATCCACTGCGTATGTATAGTATAGTCGATGTGCCGCACTAAATGTTTTGCCGCATTATGACCAGGGGAAAATAACTTTATGTTCTTCAAGGCAACCGGGGACCTGATGATTTTTGCAGCGTTTGCATAACCTGTTATATTTACCTCGAGCGGTAAAGCTGTGATTACATTTCAGGCAGACTCTTTCGGTTTTTTTTAAAGTTGAAGGATACATATTCAAAACTCCTAAAGGAATGATTAAAGTTTTATAGTCATCATTTTTTACCAACAATATTTGTGCCAAACGAGATAAGCGAGCTTATTCAGGTGTATTAAAATTAGGAAAGTGGCAAATATTCGGATAAATTTCCGCTTTAAGAATAATCATTGACAAAAAGTACGAAAAAATATAATGGAACTAAAACAATGATTATGATATAATAATACATCATTTAAAAATTGAATTATACATTATTATATATGGAAATCGATAAAAATAGAATTACCAATGAGGGAAAGCTGAATAATTTGAAACAAAGCGGCTTTACCACAACGCATATTAAAAGAGCTTCAATACTGGAAAGAATATTAAAATTTTTCCGTATGCATGTTATTAACACTTATCTTTCAAAAACAGTTGGTGTTGCTTTTGGTATGTCACTGCTTATTATTACTTTTATTATGCTAATGGGCAGTATGGTAAAAATATTTGAACTTATTTTTAAAAAGTTCAGCATTATGGCAATCGTTCATATTCTCGCTTTCATTTTTCCGGAAGTAATTTGCTATTCACTTCCATTTTCTATGGCTGCCGCAACGCTTCTTGTTTTCAGCCGATTATCAGCTGACGGCGAAATTACGGCAATGAAAGCGACGGGTATAAGTATTTTTCGAATAGCCGCGCCGTGCATCACTTTAAGTGTTGTAATAGCTGTTATTGCGTTGTATGCTTATAGTAACATACTTCCCAAAGCACATTTCGCGCAGAGAAATCTTATTTCCAGTTATGAGATCGATGATATAAGCGGAATGATTGAAACCGGCACATGGATACCTATTGGACGATATAATTTGTTTGTCGGTAAGCGTGATGATAAAATGTATAAAGACATTCATATTATTGAAAATAAAGATGACGGAAGCAGCCGGCAAATTTTTACGGCGAGATCTACTGTTAGAACTATTAGAAATGAAAATAAACTTCTTTTTGAAATGCATGATGTAGTTTCGGAGGAACGCAGTACGCAGCATACTAATTCATACATAAGAACGAAAGCCGGTCGTGTGGACATGTACATTTCGCTTGACACTCTTATGAAAAAGAAGTCTAAAATAGTTGTCAAAAAGGAAGCTGATTTTACCACATCGGAATTAAAACAGAAAATAGACAAAAACATATCTGAAATAGTTTCCATTGCAAGAAAGCATAAAACAAATCCAAAACACCTTTATTCTCAATTAAGAACCGCTAAAACTTTGTGGAATAAACTTCAAAACAAAAAAGCATGGAAGAAAGTTCTGAAAATAAGAAAAAGAAAAAATAAAAAAGCTTGGGTCGATAATGTGGCAAACCAGAAATTGCACAAAGACTACGAAAATGCCTTGATCAGCATTGACGGAAAACATGGAAAAACTACAAAACTGTTCAGAGAATGGTACAAAACTTGGATGCCCGTTAACCAAATCAACAATTACCTCGAAGCAAACAGCAGAATGAAAACTCAGGTGAATTACAGATATTCTTACGCTTTAGCCAGTATCGCTTTCGCGATTATCGGAATTCCCCTCGGCATTAGGGCTCACAGGAGTGAGAAAACAATTGGGTTTCTTATTTGTCTTGCATTAATTGCAATTCATTACGCGCTGGTAATTAGCATAACAGCATTCAATGATTCTTATGCGTTTCGTCCTGATTTACTTGTTTGGGTGCCTGATCTTTTATTTATATTGATCGGAAGCGCACTTCTCTGGAGGTTACATCGTAATTCCTGATGTTTTTTCCTTGAATTAGGTTTTTGGTCAGGCACTATTGGAATATATGATGAAATCTATTAATTCATATCAATTTAAACATGTTACGCGCAAATATTAATGTTAAAGGTATCGCTTTAGTTGCTGTTCTGGCAGTACTAACGGTACTTGCTATAATGGCAGCCACTTTTGCCGCGCATTCAAACACCGAAACCACGACAGCGGTAAATTCTATTCGTTTAATGGAAGCGCGCGCAATAGCTGACGCAGGTGTTGAGCAAGTCAAATCACTTTTATGGTACGATTCAGTTATAGATAAAAGCAGTTCAGATTCTTTTGATGATTACTGGTATTCAACTTTTGACGGCAGCTTGAATAAAAAAAAGCCGGAAGTCGATGTCGATGGAATTAAAAATAACGGGCCCCAAAAAAACGGTAATGACGCAGTGTGGATTCCTGTCCATAATAAAGACGGCAGCTTGGTCGGACGATATGCTGTTGTTGTTGAAGACGAATGCGGGAAAGTTAATCTTAATATCGCGTCTATGGTTCCGCCATTAAAACCTAACGAAGGGCTTGACACTCATGAACTTTATCTTGGCGATGGTAAAAACAGAGGAATTCCTTTCAGCAAAACAGCTTGCCGCAGATTTCTTAAAAAACGATACGGTCCTAATGGCGTTCCGGGCGCCGCAGGTGATGATAATTATAATAATTATTTTTGTATGTCAGATAAACTTGACAATAATTCCAACGGGAAAATCGATGAACTCGATGAAGGAATAAATGAGTGGGCGGAATATGTTCCTTCGCATCCTTATGGTGATGACCGTTCTTTTTTCAATATGAGTGAAGTTTTGAAAACATTAATGCCGAAATCGGAATCGTCAAGAAGAAATGTCGCAATATTACGAAAATACGGAACGCTTGTCTCAAGAAATAAATATCTGAGATGGAGCGATGCAGATAATAAATGGGTTGATAGAAAAAATATAAATATTTGTACTCCAAGGCAATTCTATAAAACTCTACGAAACGCAAACGAAAAATATAACTTTGAGGGGAACGCGAACAGGCTCCGGCGTCTCGCTGCCTGTATGAGTGATTATCGTGACGAAAACAACGTGCTTTCAACTATTTCCAGCCGGTACGGCGTTGAAGCGGTTTGTTTTAATGAAGTGATGGCAAACGAGGGAAGCAAAATCCGCCAGACATACCGTATTCAATCTTATCGCAAAGATGATGACAGGGTGCATAATATTGCATATTATTATGGTAATCCGGATTATAGAAAAATTCAATCGTTGAGTGATAACAATGTAGAAAACCGAGAAAAATTTTTCGGAACAGGTGAAGTCGCTTTTCCTATCTATTCAAATAAAGTTAAGCGCATTGGTTCTACGGTAAAAATTGAAATGCGGGATTTTCCACTTAGAGGCTCGGGTTATTTTAACGGCTTCCGTGATTTTAAGAATCTTTTGAGGTCGCGCGGCGGTAAGTATATTAGTGGTGAAAAAATAAGATGGCCGGAGAATATTTGGGCTAACGGTTATCTTGCTGTATTTAAGGATACAACCCGGAATGCCAAGCCGGCAAAAGTTTTTAAAATTAAAAGCTCAAATACTAAAAATCAAATCTTTCTTGTCGGGAATCAGGTTAGTGCTGACGACCTTAGGAATCTGCAAACAAGAGTTTACAGATATGCGCAAATTCGCACATGGACTTGGGAAAAATCATGCTATGCGGAACATCCGAAAGTATCCGACTGGATTGTTTTTTCCGGGCTGGCACCAAGGAATTATTACAGAGTCTATATTCAGGAAACTAACCTCGAAACACCTACCGGCGATTCTGCAGGCGGAAATAAACATTCCGATACTTTAGACGTTGACGGAGTTACAACAAAATACAGCGAACAGGAAATCCATAGACTCCGCTACAAATATAAAGATGGCGAAGTTCAACGCGCGGACTCTAAAGGCTGTCAGGATGTTTATGTTACAAGTTCGGCAAATTGCGGAATAAAAAATAGAAATAGATTTAATGCCGCTTACTTCGCTCGTCCGGATATTATTGAATTAATGAATATTAGTTCACGGCCTATCAGTTTGCGCGGCTGGAGTTTTGTTGCCAATACGGGTTCGCTTTCCTATGATCTTGGAAGAATAAAAAATGCTTTTGTCTACTCTTCCGCTGACAACAGGAGGATTGAAGACCCTAATCCTGTTATCAAGCCCAATGAATATTTTTACCTCTGTAATAATGCGGAAATTTTTGACTACGATTTCGGATCGGTTAAAGATGGAAACTGGGGCGGAAACGCAAATGAAAGGATGCCCGTTTATGAATTCGATGATGACCAATGGGGCGTTCGCTTTAAAATTAAAAGTTTGCGTGAGAGTTTTAAAGCTAATGAAGGATGGACAACGCATATTCAATGTGATAATGAGCAATGGAAAAACGACCAGTTCGAAAATGAATTGGCAGAATTTCAAACCGATAGAAAATCTACAGGTAATAATGTGTCACCGGATGGCGTTCGAGCACTCGTGACAGGTAATTCACGAAACACTCTCGATTTTACCGGTTTAAGACTTCAATACTATTCCGATGTTAAACCGGGCGATTATGTCATGATCGTCGGCTTGCCGCGAATTGGCGGCTTCGTCAGTATGACCTTAAAAAATGAATATGGTCAGATCGCTGCCAGACTTGTTGAATACGGTAACCCGGGCAAGGACGCGTCAAAAAATCCGGATAATTGGATTGGCTGGTCAAGTGAAAAAGATGACCCCACGCGTGAAGAATGGATTGTTAGAAAAAAGCCGTCTTTTGGAGGCACTGTCGCGAAATCAAGAAACCACGTTGCTAAATTAAAAGCAGGTGATCAATCTTCAATTAAAAATGGCCCTTTCTCTTCTGTTGGAGAAGTTAATGAAGTTAGAAATGTCACCCTTTGGGAAAGAAAAACAAAAAAGGAAAAAGATGTTAAAGCGAAAAAAGTGATTCAGGGTGCCGCCAATTTCTTCTGCACAAGCGGACTACGGCTCGAAGCCGAAGAAGAAAATGCGAATGTTCAGGGATGGAGTCCCGCTTTTGGTGAAAGTGAATTAAATAGTCGTGACGGCGCAACATTAAAAAACGCGAAATGGGAAAAAGATATTTGGGCTAATCAGTCAATTTCTATTCTTACAGGGAAAAATCGCGGCGAAATTTACGCGATTGAAGGAAATACCGCAAATAAAGTTAAAGTCAGCGGACGTTCAATCCCT
>QMOL01000096.1 GCA_003648225.1 Chlamydiota bacterium | reverse complement strand
CGGTTCGGTATTTTGGGATGATACTGATGATAAACAAATTATATTTGTTGAAGTATTCAATCCTACTTCACCAGATACACAACACCAGTTAATAGGTGTTGATGATAATGGCGGGACTACTCACTTAATACAGAATATTGGTAGAACTGCGTCGGGTACGAATCAATTAACAGTAAATACAGAATATACATTTTATATAGGTTTACAGGACGCCGGTTCGGTTACAACTACGGCAAAACAATCATTTGTAGATAATCTTCACACTTCAGTAATCGACGACCCATTATCGTCAAGTTTAGGAACTGAAGTCGTACTAACTAACCCGATAGTTCCGAATAATTATCTCGAATATACAAAAACCGAAGACGGTTCGGTGTTCGGTAACATATCAACCGGTTGGTCATTCTACAAGATTGACTTACTTAATTTCGATTTCTTACTTACAGGACACGGATTTAATTCGCAATCGGTTTCAGGTTGTGTTTTTATCGTGTATGGTAATTCCGGCGATACCGTTAACATTCACGTTGACGGGATCCATTTTGGCAAAAAATATTCACACACGGGATATCTAATGTGATACAAATAAATATGAAAATGTAAATAGTTTGTAGTGATAAAAATGACGAAGTTTGGTTCGGCAAATGTAAAACCTTCAAACGTGGCAGAATCCGTCTGGAAATTATGGTCGGACGGTAGCGCTCTAAATGACGTTAACATGAACGTGTATCCGATTGACTTCGTGATCGGCACCGGTCAAGGATTCATTGCGGGTTATGACACCGGCGGGTTTAAAATCACCGCACAACAAACACCCGGCACGGGCATATTCTGGGACTCGGGCGTGTATTACGTGCGGACTAATAACACGTATATTTCTAACGACCCCAATAGACAAACCGCCGTTAGAATCTACGCGCCTGATAGTGGTACTCTAAATTTACACCCATTCAACGCCGGAACTACCGGTTGGAGTTTTATCTATCTTGACGATCAGGGAACCATAAACGAAGCGACCGGTCTATCGTGGGCGGACGGCGACGCAGTAAGCAATACGAAGTATAAGGTTCTGGTGGCAAAGATAATCCGGGACGGTAATAACACTATTGAACAATCTGATATAGTTGATTACAGAACTTTTGTCCACCCTACTGAAAATGCAAGTATGACGCGATCTATCCTTCCGACTATTAATTATTACGGTTTGTCTAATACCTCTGGTATAAACCTTGTAAATAACGGCACTATAATACAAACTTCCATAAGAATTCACCATAAAAACAATCCAGTGTTAATAATGGCACAAGCAACTTTTCAAGCAGATACTGGAGACTCTAACTTTAGAATATATGTCAGTGATAACGGTACTAAACTTTCAATGGGTGTGGATGTCAGGGCAAATGAATACATCAGTTTGGATTATCAAGGCACGGCATCACTTGTATGGTGTGGTACTTTATCTGAAGGAATGCATGATATGATATTAAGTGCTGAAATTAATAATAATGGTTCCGTGCCTGCAGGATATAGTCAATTAGTTATAATAGAATACAGAATATATGGGTGAATGAATAAGTGGGTAAATCAATTATAACAATTATAATTCTTTTTTGCTGGCGAACGTCAGATTTATTCATTCACACGTTAATGTGGAAAATGATCTCAATGATCAATGTTTTATTGTCTGTAGGAATTGATATAAGCGATTATTTATTTTGTTTATATCTATCAGAAATTGGAATTTGGATTTATGGCGTGATGATAATCTTAATTTGTTTATATATTAACAAAGAAGAAATTACCGAATTAGTAAAAAAGGTGAAACAAAATGGTAGTAACACTGGATAGTTTCATAAACCTCGGAATTTTGGTTCTGTTCGGCATTGGTGCGACGGTTCTAAGTTATGCGATTTCATACTTCGGAAAGTATATCGGCGAACCTGAAGAAGACGAACTTTCAAGACGGAAGAATGCAGTAGGCACGGGAATATCGACCTTCATATCGCTTTGCGTGTATTGGTATGGGACGCCGGGACTGCTAATGTTGTCGTGGTCGAACATAGTTTTCATGTTGTTTATCGTGGGTGCGAACACCGGCGCAATACAGTTATTAAGCAAGGTGTATGAAAAATACGGCATTGGACAGACAACCGAATCGCGAATTGAAAAGATAAAAAAGACGCGTGCTTCTATCGAACGCATAATCGACAAGAAGCGCAAAGAAATCATATCGCTTGACGAAGAAAAGAACAAACTCATGCAAATGCTTGCAAAGGAAAAAGAAGAACTCGCACGACTGACGCAACCCGAACCAGATCCGATAGTGGAAACCCCACCACAAGAGTGATGCAATGATGGATTTCCTGAGCACATTTTCTTTTTTTACGACGACGATAACCTTACTCGTGGGCATGCTTTCGTTGATATATGCAATATACAGGTGGTGGACGGCATACACGCGACAGGAGATCCGCGAGGCAACGCAAGAATGGGCGATCAATCAGTGCCGGATCGACCACGGCAAGAAACCAATCGTGTTCGATTCCCGGGAATCACACGTCTTGACAATATTTGAAAAGGGCGAACGATTATATTTGCAGTCCATAAACACGCCTAACAAGCGGTTGAAAAAGGCAATCCGGCTTGGCGTTGAATTGATTAACGAAGAAACTAAAATCGCAAAAATGACTTCAAAACAGAAGAAACAAAAAATGAAACTACTAAAATTAAAACAAAAAGAACTTGAAAAAATTCTTAAAAAAGAAAAAAACGAGATTACAAGGCAGTATAAACGACTTGCAAAGATAGATCGCCGATTAGAAAAACTCGAAAAATCCTAATAAGTCACTTGACTTTATTTCACATTTTATTTTTTATTTCAGTTTTTTGATTATTTTTCAGGAATTTCTCGCTGCCTGAAACATTTTTATATATGTATCTGTATTACCATATTTATCAGATATGTTAGGAATGATCGCAATGCCAAAAAAAGATCGCGTGTTAGAATTGCTCGAAAGCGGTAGAATGAAAGTCATGGTAGAAGGAGATAATTTTGCGTGGGCGGTCGTTGATAGCAAAGACGGGTATTATGATACGATAATCAAAGACGACTTGGAAATATGCACCTGCAAGAGTTTCATTTACCGCAGGACATGTTCGCACGTAAAGGCATTGCGGACAAAAATAAGTTTTGAGGAGGTAATAACCGTGCCAAAACTAATGACTTTGAATAATAACATAAATACGTTTTTTGAAGGCGGAATTCCGCTCGGCGACATGATACTGATTTGTGGTTTGCCTGCCGTGGGTAAGAGTCTATATGGTTATGAATTAACTTGTTGTTACCTTGCAAGTTACCGGGATAAAAATGCATTACTGATTCTCACGGAAGAACGCGCGAAGAATACCTTAAACATAGTCCTTGACCGGTATAGCAGGAAGTATAACCTTAAAGTAAAACAAGCGGAATGGTTCGTCGAAGGTGATGAAAAGGTCGGCAAGCAAGGAACCAAAATGGAAAACGTCGTGAAGGAATTCGTGATCACGAAGAATGAACTCAAACCCGATATTGGCGACGATACCGGTTATTTAATAACGGCATTCATACCAAACCTGTACGACATAATGACCTTGATAGGAAAACCGGGCGTGTTCACCACGCCGGACGTGATGGACGAAAAGGGATACCAAAGGTGGCGGGACCTACCCGGCGGCGTGTATCATTGCCAAAAATCCATACTTGCACAATTTATCGAACGGTATAATATTGGGTGGGTAATGACGGATTCAATCACGCAACCCGTGAAAGCAGAATGGGTTTTATCGCAAAGTAATTTTCCGGCACGACAACAGGTTTATGCAAAATGGTTAGGTCGTTACATGCAAATCTGTTCTTATTTTGACGTTACAATGATTAATATCGGGCACGGCGTGCCACGCGGTGCAATGGATTTTTCGACCACCGCCGAAGAAAAGGTTTGGGGTGGCGTGAATGTAATGCATTCGCATAAATACATAATCCGGATACGCCGAATGCCACGTCGGATTAACAAGGTTGAAGTTCCTGACTATAATGCTAAAAGAAGATTTTACCTTGATAGGTGGGGTACAAAAGAAGATAACCGACCCGACACGGAAGGTAATCCTGAATACGTGGTGTTAAAGATCACGGACGAAGGGTTTATAGACCCGTTAGAAGAAGGAAAAAAATTACCCGTGCCTAAAAAGGTAACGAAAACAAAAAAGAAAGTAAAAATAAAAAGGAGTTGATACAATGAATGTTGAAGCAATAAAAAATGAAATTAAAGTCCAAACCGGGTGGGACGACGACGAATTAAAGGAAGCAATGGAAATTGCAAGAAAAGAATTAGAAGACGTTATTGGTTCTAAAGTTGACGAAGAACTCGTTCTAACGCGACTCGTTGACATGTATGACGAAATCGAAATCGAAGAACTTAAACTTCAAGAAGTACTTGGCGAACGCGTGAAATACACCGATATTGACCTTGAGAATTTTCCAGACGAAGAAACCTGCGGTAAGGCGTTCCAAGACATTTTCCGTGGTAAGTGCTTGGCGGGTTGCGTCGTGTCAATGTTCAGGGGTACATACATGCCACAGGGTGCAACAAAGAAAGCAAAACGATTAACCGTTTACATTCAAGACGAATCGGGACAATTTCAGGTTGACGTGTTTGGTAAGAATGAAAACGTGATTAGCAAATGGGACGACATTTCCGTGGGTGATTACGTTGAAATCACGAACGTGAAAGTATTAGAACGAATGGAAAAAAACCCCGACTTCGATAAAGAAATGGAAGAAGACCCCGAAGATAATCCTAAATACATTCCTACCGGCGAACCCAAGTTTTGGTTCTTGTTTGGAAGCGAAAACTTGGAATCCATGGTACAAAAGATACCTCCTGATAAATATCCCGAATTACCTTCACTTGAACAGTTATTCGAATGCAAGACAATGCGTGTGTTTGAAAGCGCCGACGGTGGAAGGTATATCACGAACGGGGTAATCCTAAGCATTGACAAAGACGTGAATGGTAAGAATGGTCGCACGATACGCGGTCGCTTCTTGGTTCAATTCGGAAAGAAAATGAAACAGGTAATCTGCTTTTTTCAAAAATCCGCCACAAAAACATTACCCACCAATCATTCGGAACTACGGGCATTACGATTACGCGTGTTAGGATATTACAATCCCGAAAATAACACCTACAAGATTGACAAAATACTATCCGCAAAGAAACTAGGAACGAACCGAAAACTAGTCGAAATCAAGACAAAAACAAAGAAAGAAAAAGAACCGACCAAAGAAGAACAATTACAAAACATACTAACCGACATATTCCAAGAAATGATAGAAAACGGCGAAGACGGTATAATAGAATTCAACGATCTAATACATTACGATTTACCGGACGAATATAGCATTGACGACGTGGTTAAAGCATTACAAGAACGTGATGATATTACAATGGTAGAACCAATGACTTGTCAATTTAAGATAGGACGTGATGAAAATACCAATGAAGATACGAATGACGACGCTTCGGTTAATGAAGTTAAGAAAAAGGACATTCCTGAAGAAAAACCCAAAGGAAAACCAGAAGACGAACAAGAATATGAAATCGAACGATACAAGACAATCCTACTCAACTGCATAAAAGGCGATATGAACAATCCACGTGGCGTCATTCAATACGTAAAAATGTTAACTCAGGTAAAAAAAGGTAGCAAGATCGTCGAAGAGGCATATAAACAATTGCTTGACGATAATCGCATACGTGAAGAAGAAAACGGCGAAAAGGTAGTACTTAATCTTGACGCTCTTGAAGAATTAGACGAAAAATCCGAAAAGGAACTTGACGACCTTGGTTTGTATTATGAAATCGTAGATTATCTATACGAAAATAAAGGTAAAAGTTGTTCTTTGGCACAAATACAAAAAGCGTTCCCAAACGTTGACATTAGATCGGTAATGAAACAAGAATTTAACAAGAACGTAAAACTTACCTATGAAAATAAGAAAGCCGAAATACGGGTTGTAGCACCTAACAAATGGCGGTTTGTTTTTCTTTAACTTCCTTTCTTTTTTTTTTACCTTGGAGGTGGTCATTATTTTTATGACACATTATCTCCGGCCAAGCGTGAAGAAATTCATACTTGATTTTGTGAACGGTCGTAAATGTCAAATACATTACGGCACGGACGAAGAAGGTAACAAGTTAGTCGGTCGGTCATTCATGTTACACGAGAAAAATTACGACCGTAGAATGGCTAAAATACACGAGAAGTTTAATCGTGGTGCGATTGGATTACATTGCACGCCAGCACGGTATATTTTATATCCGATCCGTGCCGAAGGAATATATGCTTTGGATTTGGTTTTGGATTTTGACGGGAATGGGTATGAAGAAAATCACGATAATTTTATCAAGGTAAAGGATTTCTTTCTTGAAAATGGATTGAAGTCGTGGTTAGCGTGGCGGACACGCGGAAAGCACGACGGGATACAAATGAAAGTTCCGTTTGAATGTTTTATTGATAAGATTAACATAAACGAGAATGATATTATCAAGATCAAGCATTTTTATCTCAAGTTAGGGTGGATCCTTAATAACATAATCACGACGGGTAACACGATTGAATTAAAAATCTATAATTCAACGTTCCGGGTTCCACTCACGTTTAACGAATCAACGCTTCGTTTTTGTAACGTAATATATAATGGTGGTGATACTGAATATCTAAGCGGTGAAAACCTAATGCAGCGGGTAGAAAAAATATGGAATTACCCGTATTATAACAAGCAAATGCGGAAGGCAATACGATTTCCGCGGTTAAGCAGAAAACAACAGAAACAGGTATTCGTAACAGAAAATATAAGCGTGAAAATAAAAGACTTTCCACCGTGTTTTAAAACCGGAATGTTCACTATGGTGAAAAAGAATCACAATCGTGAAATGATCATTTTCGCAACGTGGTGTTTTTTGAAATCACTAGGGTGGAACGATAAATCCATAATAAATTACCTAATGCGGTGGAAGTACGCCTGTAAGATAGACGACGAAATGGACTTCGACATAAAGAAAAAACACGTCGGTAGGAAATTAGGCGGTATTAGTTGCGAATACATAAAGAACCGGGCAAAATTCTGTCCGGTTAATTGCGGTAGAATTTCACCTTTGGAGGGTCTGAAACGTTATTAGGTCTGAGAGACGAAATGAAAATTCATAGGGAACCTCATATCACGCGCAAGAATTTAATAAACGCGGTAAAGATACTGATTGAATTGGGTTTCCGGATTAACGAAAAAAATAATGACGACTTTATTGAATGCATGGAAAAAATTTACGACGCAATGAACGAATTAGAGGAGAAAATCAAAAAATGAACGTGTTAGATTTATTCTGTGGTGCCGGAGGTTTTTCGCACGGATTCCAGCAAGCAGGATTTAAGATAAAATATGGGATTGATTACGACAAACGCGTGAAGAAGACATACGAGCACAATCACCCAAATGCCGAATTCATTCTTTCTGATATTAAGGAATTAAACCCTAACGACTTCAAGAATGTTGACATAATAATAGGATCACCACCGTGCCCTGAATTTTCTCAAGCAAAAAGAAATCCAAACCCACAAAAGGGAATGCTACTTGTTAACGAATTTCTAAAATGGATAAATATAATAAAACCAAAATTTTGGATTGGCGAAAATGTTCCTAATCTGATCAAGTATTTACCGCAAAATAACTTTAGAAAAAAAATAATTGATTGTGTAAATTATGGCGTGCCGCAATTCAGGAAGCGTGTTTTTTTTGGTAATTATATTCTTCCAGAACCAACACACGCAAGAGTTCCTACAGTTACGCTTGTAGGTAAAAAGTTAAAAAAATGGGTTACCGTGCAAGAAGCGATTGGTGATCTAATAGAACATATTAACAAGATTTTCCTGACCGATCAATTCGGTTACGATACAAAACCGCATACACCAATTTACGACGCCACCAAGCGACCTTCACGAACCCTTACGGTAATTCCACCACGGCAAATTATGAATCTTGAAATGACCGATTCTTCGCAAGAGTCCATGCAACGTAAACTTAACTGTAAATTTGGAATGCAAACGCGATACAATAATTTTTCACTTGATAAACCAAGCATTACCATAACCGACATGCACGGCGACGCACCGATAGTAGAAATAAAAACAAAAGATTCCTTTGACAAGACGTGGTTGAAAAAACATCCAGTTCATAAAGTTGACCGACCTGCTTACACGCTTCGGGCACGAGAAATGCGGGGTTGTAACAGTAATTGCTTTCTGGAAATGGATAAAATATACAGAAGATTGACCATTCGGGAATGTGCGAGATTGCAGTCATTCCCGGACGATTTCATATTTTTTGGTTCCAAGTCTGCTTGTTATAGAATGATTGGAAATGCCGTACCACCGCTCATGTCGTGGCATTTAGCAAAAGCGATAAAGGAGGTAATATAAATGAATCGGATTAAATGTTTTGAAGAAAACTTCGACGAATGCTCCGACCGGTGCATTTATTGTGAACATTACAAAAGGTGTTGCGACGAAGAAGAAATGTTAATTCAAATGATCAACGAAACGTTAGAGGTGCAATTCCCAGAATGAACCTGATAGTAAAGAAAATAATAAGCGTGGTATCGGGTTACTTCGCAAGTTTGCCATTCTTCTTTGTTAATATCAATCCGATAGTGGACTCGCTGATACTAATGGTGTTCTTCATAGCATACTACGCCTTAATAGATTACATTTTGGAAAAAATTGAACAGAAAATATCAAAGGAGGAATTACGAAAATGACCAAATGTGATAAGTGTGGTAAAGAAGTCGGACCTTTATTTTGTGGTCATTGTAGAGCAGAAATAAAGAAAATAAAATTCAACCCCGGTAAGTTAATTCCATTATTATATTACGACACGGAAAATAAGCGTTACGTCGTAGGTTGTACCTGCGTTGAATGTCCGTGGAATAGGGACGGCAAGTGCATTACCACGCACGAGAAATTACCGGTTCATTTATTTCATGAATTCGACGGTGATAATATAATTCATCAGGTTTGTGGGTAAATGACAGAAAAGTGGATAAATAAGATCCATTGCGGGCACGTGCTTGATAT
>QMOL01000095.1 GCA_003648225.1 Chlamydiota bacterium | reverse complement strand
CGGAAGAAAAAGCCAAGGAAGAAGAGAAGGCTCCTAAAGAAGAAAAAAAGGTTCTTGTCTTTCGTGATGAACTTAAACGCGATACTCCTCAAGGAGCAGTGAAAGGTTTAGTGGACGCCACAAAAGACAGGGATTATGAAAAAGCCGCTAAGTTTTTAGACCTTAAATATATACCTTATAACCAAGTGCCTGCTGAACTTGCCCGGGAATTAAAGGTCGTTTTCGATCAAAAATTATGGATCGATATTGATAATGTTAATAATACTCTTGAAGGAAGCTCTGATGACAGTTTGCCTGAAAATCAGGAACTTATCGGGGTTATTCATTCCGATCAAACTTCTTACGACATTATTCTTCAAAAAGATTTAGTTAATGATATTCCTATCTGGAGAATATCTCCTAAAACTGTCCGCGATATTCCAAAAATGTACGACCAGTTCGGTCATGGGGTGTTGGGAAAATTCTTGCCGCCGGTTCTATTGGAAATAACTATATTTAAAATTACTGCCGGGGAGTGGATCAGTCTTATTATTATTTTTATTTTTAGTTTGATTGTATCCATCATTCTGACCAAGTTGATAATTTTTATTTTAAAAATATTTAAAGTCAAAAGAACACTGAACTTTTTCAATGCATTATTATGGCCTATACGCTGGTTGTTCGTTTTAATTATCGGCAGAAATCTTTTTAAAATAGTTGCTTATTCTGTTGAAGCCAAATCTATTATAAAGATAACCACAATTCCGATTATTATTACTGCCTGGCTTCTTTTCAATTTAATAGATTATCTTTTTGATATTTGGAGCAGTAATCAAAGAAAACAAGGCAAACGGGATGTTATCGTTTTCTACGGCTTGTTTAAAAAAGCTTTGAAATTATTGATCATATTTGTCGGTGCTACAATATGGCTGGATAATTTAGGCTTTAAAGTGACTACTATTATCGCAGGCTTGGGTGTAGGAGGTATTGCTGTTGCTTTAGCTGCACAAAAATCTATCGAAGATATTTTGGGGGCTATGACTTTATTGGGTGCCCGGCCGGTAGAGATAGGTGATTTTGTTAAATTCGGCGATAAAGTCGGCACAATTGAAGACATATCTCTTCGTTTAACTAAAGTCAGAACACTTGACCGAACGGTTGTAAATATTCCCAACAGTATATTTGCTACATTACAGCTGGAAAATTACACTCGCAGGGATAAAATCAGATTCCATCCAAAAATTCATCTGTGTTATGAAACCACACCTGATCAACTGCAATGCATTTTAGAGGGTATTCGAAAGATTCTTTCTTCTCATCCAAAAATTATGGAAGAACCTTTGCGCGTACGTTTTGTGAAATTCGGAACTTATTCTCTGGAATGTGATATCTTAGCCTATGTTGATACAAAAATATATAGCAATTTCCTGGAAATCGCAGAAGAATTGAACTTCAGCATTATGAACGCTATAGAAGCAGCCGGTGCTCAATTGGCAATTCCTGCACAGAATATTTATACACAAGCAAAGAATTCTGTCTGAAATACTCGGAAACGCTAAAGGAAAATATTGACGCTTTGGCTCCATATTATCCTAAACCTAAACACAACTACCGTGCCGAGCCCCCTGGGACAAGATATTGCTAACTTTGTCATGTTTAGAAGATAAAAAAGGTGATTTATTATAAATTCGATGATTTATAAATCTTTATCCTAAATAATGCAGTAGGATTTTATTAATTTTTAATATTAATCCTCTTTCGGCGGACTAAAATTACAATTTCTCTAACCCAATGGGTTAGAAGTCTAAATGGCGCAATCCTCCTGTTCATCGTAGATTGCGTGCTTTTCATCATTCCAATTGCGTTTCTTAGGTTTATTGTTGCACTCCAACATCCACATAACTCACAATTTTCCCCCGATAGGTTTTAAATTTATAAGTTGAATTTTTATGTTCAATTATATTTTCCGGTAAAAGGGGGATTTTGCCTTCGCCGCTTGGCAAATCAATAACGAATTTCGGTATGCATAATCCTCCGGTGTGTCCGATCATTTTTTCCAAAATATTGATACCTGTTTTTACAGGAGTCCAGAAATGTTCTGTTCCGGAAACTCTGTCGCATTGAAAAAGATAATAAGGTCTCACTTTTATTTCCTGCAACCGTTGACACAAGTGTTTGATTATTTCAGGTTTATCATTTATTCCTTTTAAAAGTACAGCTTGATTATTTATTGGAATACCGGCATGCTGTATTTTTAGACATGCCGATTCAGACTCTTCAGTTATTTCGTTTGGATGATTAAACTGTGTATTCAACCATATCGAAGAAAATGAACCAAGCATTTTGCACAATTTATCAGTAATCCTCATCGGTAAAGTTACCGGAACACGCGATCCGATTCTAACCACTTTGATATTACTTACAAAAAAGATTTCATCAAGAATACTCTTCAATTTTTCTGTTGGAAGTAATAACGGATCTCCGCCGGACAAAATAACTTCGCGGATTTTCGGATTATTTTTAAGATAAGTTGCGCAGTTTTTAATATTTAATTCCGTGTCTTTTTTTTGCCAGTTTCGCTTGCGATTGCAATGCCGACAATTTGCCGCGCAATTGTTGGTAACCAGAATTACAACTCGATCGGGATAGCGGTGGATAAGTCCCCGCACCGGCATTTTTTTCTTTTCCATTAGGGGATCATCATAAGAAAGTTTTGACATAAGTTCTAATTCTTCAATATTGGGAACGACTTGTTTTCTGATAGGATCATTAATATTTTCCGGATTTATTAATGAAAGGAAATAAGGTGAAATAACAAAAGGATATTTTTTTTCTACTTTCCGGATTTGGTTTATTTCATCACTTTGTAAGTTTAGAAACCCGGTTAGTTTTTCTACTGTTCTAACAGCATTTTTAAGTTGCCATTTCCAATCGTTCCATAGATTTAAATCAACATTTTGAAAGAATTTTTCTGGAGAAGATTTCATCACACTTCATTTTTTGTCATAAAATTCGGATAAGCAATCCTGAAAAACGGAGAAAAGGTCGAAAAAGAAACCTTTATATATTGCATTTTTGCATATCTTAATTTTTTTGAAACGAGGAATAGATTACATGTTAACCACATTTTTACAATTTGTTGTGGATATAATTCCTTTGAACACAAAATAACTTTTTAAGTCTATTTGTGGCATAATTATTGCTCCGCTATTTATGCTTTGATTTCGATTTTATGTGTTTCTTGAAAACTTTAAGCCAATTTAAGGTATAATTATGACTCAAATCAGTGAACAACAAAATAAACAAAATTCTGTTTGGTGCAATAGCGCAATGTGCTGCGGCGCTTCCGATTGTGAAACAAGCAAGCGTTTAAATGTGCATAATGCACGCAAACAAAAAAAGTTTATTCAAAATATTAAGCTTCCCGCTATACGGGCAATGCTTTAATATCACAATTGCTTAACTGCAAATTCTAAATGCGGGTTTGCTTCGTCAATTAATTTTTCGACTTTTTCAAGTGTTTCAATTTGTTTTTTACTTTTTTCTGTTGACCAGTCAATCGGGTAAATTACACCTTCCTTTTTCTTAAGCACAAATCCATCCGCGTAAGTTAAATTCAGTAAATCTACAGCTTGTAAATATAATCTTCGTGCTTGGCTCAAAGGCACAACGAGTTCCGGTGTGACATTCATTATCATATCTAAAAATCTATATGATTTTCTCAAATTATCACGCAGCGCGATCCACAGCAATTGATTTTTCTGTGCGAATTCTAATGATGGCATAATTTTTCCGTTTGAATAATACAAGCATTTGTTAATCCATAGCCTAAGCGCGGAATTACCGCTTAAATATTTAGAAAAATTAGTTTGGCTGTGCAATAGAATTAATTGCTTTAAAGCTCCTTTAATCTGTGAATGTATTTTTGGCAGTGTTTTTTTCCTTCTAATAGTTATTGTTATATCAGGAATAGTACGCATAACACTAAAAAAATAATTGCTGTCGGTTGGAAGGCGGCAAAGAAAACTTAAACCATAATCTTTATATCCGGTAATTATTCCCCATTCGTTACTAATGTCAGGCGCTGATATTATTGAAGGCGCAGATCGATCAATGCTTTCAACTATTTCTTTTCTAATCATGTTTCCCGTGTCGGATGACATCCCGTTACTGAAAGTATAAAACACCGGAACTAATCCGGCGGCTGTAAGATATCTTTCCATACAATCATAACCGGTTGATAAATCAGAAACATAAGTAAATGTGTTTGAATCTATAAGAAATTTAAAAGGGGAGCCGCTAAGGGCGATCAGCCATTCAACAGATGTATTGATGCCAAGAATTTCTGCGGCCATTGTCGCGGAAATAAAAAACGTGTCGGGTAAGCCGTTAAGCCTGCTAAATTGCGGAAGCGAGCGAACGATTTTACATTCTTCTCTTTTAGCCGACCAGTCAGCTGAGTTAACATTTATGTCCGTGTTTTCAATTTCTTCATTACAAACTCCTGCGAGAGAGATAGCGGCTTTATTAAGGTTATATTTTAATTTTCTTATTGTTTCACCCATTTCCGCCTGTTTATTTCTGTCTGCCATTATACTTTTTAATTTATTTTCATCCAAATACGAATTCAATAAATTTCTTCCCGCTGTAAGTTGAAGTGCCGCATCAGAAATTTCTTTTTTTTCATAATCAGGACAGTGCTGAGAAATTAAATTCAGATAACGAACGCCGGCGCCAAGATCATTATAAATCACCTTAAATATTTGGTATATACAGCGATAACTATTTTGTTTACATTTTGGACAAAAAGGATTTATGTGAGTTCTGTCAGCAATAAAATTTATTAAATCACAACCCGATATTATACCTTTTGATGAATCTTGTAATAAAATAGATTTGTCTAATTGCTTTATCGCGTTCTTAAGAATCGCATCTCGTAATACTATGGGTGATACAGATGTATCTGCAACACTTAATATAATAATCTTTTCCGGTGTGGATTTTTGAGCCGCGGAACCGATTTGTGTTTTACCACTGATCTTTCCATTAAAATTTATTGTTTTAACAATTCCCCATTCCGTTCTTGTTGCCGGGGAACTCCACCCGCCCTGCATAAGAACGAGATTAGTTTCTGCAATTGCATACAGAATTTTTGTTCTGAGAAATTCTCTTGCAACAGCTTTTGACCAAACTTGTTTTCCTATATTATAACAATCGGCTTTAAGACCAATATCTAAAAGAATATTTGTAAGTAAACTATCATCACTAATTTGTATGGCTTCACTTAAACACAAAATTCCTGTTGATAAATTAGGTCCGAATGCGGTGCCGAGTTCAACTTGTATTTCGTCTACCGAGACGGTAGTTCCGATATTTTGCAGTCCGGAACTAAGCGACCATGCGAAGGAATTTTGTTTTACCGGATTATCATCTGCGATTATAATATTACATAACGCGAAAGCAATTACCAACGAAAAAAAAGGCATGTATTTATCTAAAATTTTATTAATCATAATATCCTTTTTCCACTTTACTTATTATTTGGGTAAGTTTATCATTTGTTGCTTTTTCCAAATTAAATTCAAAAAAATTAGCAACATTTAATAACGATTCTACTACCGATCTGTACATTTTAAGGTCAAGTAATTTATCTTCATCCTCAGCAGTTTTTATTATCTCTTTCACATATAAACTTGACGCACTTAAAGCCAAACTGCTTAAACACGTGTGAAGCCACATTGTTGTTCTTACGGATTCATCTAAATTAAAAGGATTATTAGGAAAAACTTTTTGCTCTTCATGTGCTGCAAGTTTTATCAGCATCAACGCGATAAGTGTGTCGGCAGTCTCCTCGGGTATTCGTTTTTCAATCTGTTCCGCGCGCCTGTGAGCAAGTGTTGTTCTCATAAACTTTTTGCAGTCATTAAGTAACTCACCCATTTCCCCGACAAGTTCGAGTGAATAAAAAGCTCTACCTCGCTTTTCGGGAGGAACTTTAAAATGGTCAAGTTGAATTTGTAGCGCCCGCTTTTCAAGCTGTTCAAGCGCTTTTGCAAAACCGTTATTTTCATTATTTGTATTCATACAATAAAGTGTATCAAACAGAGTGATTTATGTCAATTGCCACGCCGGTTATCATTTAATGATTAATATAATTGATATGATTAAATAATAATTAAATAAGTCATATTCATTCAACAAATTATTCACAAGCAGCTTTGCTCTCGGGACAGGCAGATACGGAATGTGATTTTTCGAAAATGAAATACATTGTACCCAACGGCACGAAATAACGCGTGGCTTACGAAAAGAACGGATTCACCCTGGAGGGGAAGCACAAATATTGCAACACCCCTTTAGGGTGCATAATCATTATAATTCCAAACCCCCGTTAAAACGTGAGGCTATTCACGTTAAGCCTCTATGAGGCTAAAATATCCTTTTCGAGCAGCCATTAATTAAAATTCATTAACAATAATATTGAATAAACAGAGAAATCAAATTTGCGCATAGGGCAAATTTTTAGTTAAAACTTCTCCGCTTTTTGGAGTTACTAAAACCATATCTTCAATTCTCACGCCACCCCATCCGGGAATATAAATTCCCGGCTCAATCGTTATTATCATTCCTTTAGATGTTCGAGTAATGCATCGTGGTGAAGGACCGGGTCCGTCATGGACTTCCAAGCCGACCCCGTGACCTGTTCCGTGGCCGAAATTTCTTGCGAAACCGGCTTTGGCGATAATTTCTCTTGCTACCGCGTCAATATTTTTTAAAGTTATGCCTGGGCGAACAGCTTTTATTGCCGCTTTATTAGCTCTTAAAACCGTATTATAAATTTTCTTGAATTTTGATGATGGCTTGCCAAAATAAAGTGTACGCGTCATATCGGAACAGTAATCTTCAACCTTCGCTCCCCAATCAATTTTAAGCATATCATATTCTTTAATAATTGTGCTGTTTGGCTCGTGATGTGGTACCGCCGCGTTAGCTCCCGCGGCAACTATAAAATCGAATGAAGGAGTTGCTCTAACGCCGATTTTTTTCCCTGCGATTTTTATCTTTTCCGCGAGGAGGTCGGAAGCTTCGATTTCGGTCAACCCGATCCACTCACCTTTTTTAATTGTTTTAAACCCCTGTTCAGCGACCAGCACGGCTTTTTTTGTTATTTCAATTTCATTTTCATCTTTATTTTTGCGAACGTCGCTAATCCATGGTTTTGCTTCCTTCCATTTAATTTTTGTGCCGTTTTTCAGGGCATTAAAAGTTGCAACTTTCAAGTCATCGGCTTCAAAAGAAATTTCTTTTATTTTATATTTTCTAATTAGGTTTCTTAAAATTATTGATAGTTTTTTGTTTAAAAGAATAAAACGCATTTTTTGTTTTTCACAAATTTCTCTCGCGACTTCTTCGTATCTGAAATCGGTAAACAAAAATGTTTCATTCTCGGTCAAAAGAACAAAAACATTTGAACTTTTAAATCCGGTTAAATATAAAATATTGATTGGATTTGAAACCAGCAGGGTATTTGCACAGGATTTTTTCATCCTCTTAAAAACTTCTTTTCGTCGATGTGTATAATTCATACTTTTGCCAAGATTACGTTCGATAAACAACCAAGATTTCACGTTTTTAGAACGAATAATGTGAAAATCTTCACGTTTTTGGAACGAATAATGTGATTTCGCACTCGCTTACCGTATGTTGGATAAATTCTAAAACCGGCAAATCTGTTGCTTTGCAACAGCACAGTAAATGTTCCCGAGACAAATACAAACTAGTATCGGGTCTCGGAACCTTTATAACTGCACTCCATATCTACTTTCTTATCGTTCCGTTGCCACGAATCATATATTTATACGATGTTAATTCTACTAATCCAACGGGACCGCGAGCGTGAAGTTTATCGGTACTTATTCCCATTTCCGCGCCCATACCGAATTCACCTCCGTCGGTAAATCTTGTGCTCGCGTTAACATAAACTGTTGCGGAATCAATTGATTGCAGAAAATGCGCTGCTTCATAATGGTCTTCAGTTACGATTGCATCGGAGTGATGAGAACTGTGTTCATTGATAAAATTAATTGCTTCTTCGAGATTATCAACAACTTTCACCGAAAGAATTAAGTCAAGATATTCAGTGTTCCAGTCTTCTTCAGTTGCCGGAATGGCCGAGGGATCGAGTTTAATAATTTCATCGCAGCCGCGGATTTCGACTCCTGCTTTTCTAAGTTTCAAAAACATAGGAGGAAGAATGTCTTTCGCGATTTCTTTGTTGATAAGCAATGTCTCCATAGCGTTGCAAACACCGGGACGCTGAACTTTAGCGTTAAAAGCAATGGCTATCGCTTTATCAATATCAGCGCCTTCCGCGATATAGGTATGACAGATTCCGTCATAATGTTTAAGCACCGGTATCCGGCTTTCCGTGGCAACTTTTTTAATAAGCCCTTTCCCGCCGCGTGGAATTATTACATCAATATACTCTTCCGCGTGAAGCAGATGGTCAACCGCTTTGCGGTCAGTTGTTTCAACAAACTGAACAGCGTCTTCCGGCAGACCTGTATTTTTCAATGCCGATCTCAGAATATTCGCGATAACCAGATTAGAATGAAACGCCTCACTTCCACCGCGCAAAATCACCGCGTTACCTGATTTCAGACAAAGTCCCGCGGCGTCAGCTGTAACATTCGGTCGCGACTCATAAATTATGGCAATAACGCCAATCGGCACACGAATTTTTGTGATTTCAATCCCGCTTGGACGAATTGTATTGTCAAGTATTTCTCCTACCGGATCGGTTAATTCCGCGACTTCACGCAAGCCCTTTGCCATTCCGTCGATTCTCGCGTCAGTTAGTTCGAGGCGATCAAGCATAGCTTTTGACAGTCCTTTTTTCTGTCCTGCGTCGAGGTCTTTTTTATTTTCAGCTTTAATTGTTTCGCGTTCGGCAAGAATCAGGTCAGCCATTGCATTCAGCGCTTTATTTTTATCATCCGGTCTTTGATTAGCGAGGATTCGCGAAGCTTTTTGCGCTTTTTTACAAACATCGGTGACATATTTTTCAATATTCATAATTTTCAATTGTTTTAAGATTTAAGTAATTAAGATTTAAGTTTTGAGTCAAAAAATGACTCACTATTCATAAATTCGGATATTATTATATCAAATAGTTTAGAATATTGAAATAATTATACAGG
>QMOL01000094.1 GCA_003648225.1 Chlamydiota bacterium | reverse complement strand
TCGGCACTCCGGAAGAAATCCCTATCTTTAGATGGTTCTTTAATAGTATTTTTATTTCGACTTCAGTTACTTTACTCGTTCTAATTGTTGATTCTCTTGCTGCTTATGCGCTTGCGCGACTTGACCTTCCAGGTAAGAAAACAGCTTTCGCGCTGATTATCGCTACAATGATGGTTCCGGGACAAATTCTTCTCGTGCCCGTTTATTTAATCCTCAACTGGCTGCACTGGATCGATACCCCGCTCGCTCTGATTATCCCTGCCGGTGCGGGAGCTTTTGGTGTTTTTCTCCTCCGGCAATTCTTCCTCGCTATTCCTAAGGAACTTGAGGAAGCGGCGATTATTGACGGATGTTCAAAATGGCGGATTTACTGGCACATTATTTTACCGTTATCCAAACCGGCGCTTGCGACACTCGGGATTTTTACTTTTATCGGTTCGTGGAATGATTTTATGGGACCTCTTGTTTTCCTCGATTCCCTCGATAAATACACACTACCTGTTGGCGTTGCATTATTCCAAACAAGATATTATGCCGAATACGGAATAACACTTGCCGCTTGTGTTATCTGCACATTACCGGTTGTGATAATATTCATTCTTTTCCAAAAACATATAATCGAAGGAATTGCATTAACCGGCTTAAAAGAATAAAACCAGCCCCGGATACGCGGGGTGATTTGTAAATCGAAAATGGGATTCCGCATGTTTCCCATAACTCCCAAAACTCCCAAAAAAATGATAAAATATATCTTCCTAATCTTTGCTCTTACAACAATGGCAGCACAAAACAACTACAAACTAACAGGAAATGAAATATTTGAATATGTTAATAAAAAATCTCCGCTTTATTCCTGGAAATTAATTAACACAAAAACAAATAAAAATAATTCCGTTCTATATGAATTAAAATTGACTTCGCAGAAATGGCGCAATATTATTTGGTCTCACAGACTTAAAATTTATATCCCCCCAAAACTCGATAAAAAAAATCCCCTCGCTTTATTTATGATTTCAGGCAGCTCAAGCGGAAAAGATCAACTCGCTTTTGCCGCTGCAATAGCAAACGCAACTCACGCTCCGGCTGCGCTTTTGCAGGACGTTCCTAACCAACCTCTCTATGATGGATTAACTGAAGACGCGCTTATTGCGGCAACATTTTCAGATTTTATTACAAACGGTAATCCAACTGATCTGCTCCTTTTCCCTATGGCGAAAAGTGCTGTTAAAGGAATGGACGCAATGTCTGATTTTTGCAAAAAAAATCTCAAAATCAATATTGATGAATTTATAACGTGCGGCGCCTCAAAACGGGGTTGGACTACTTTTCTTTCCGGAATTGTTGATGACAGAGTTAAAGCGATTGTCCCCATCGTTTATGATAATCTCAATCTCGAAAAACAAATGGAACTGCAACTGTCAGATTTCGGCAAGTTTAGTGAACAAATTGCTGATTACACCGCACTCGGTATTCCCGAAATGATGATGTCGAATGTTCATAACGCCGTTGTTATCGGCGATTTGGTTGATCCGTACGCTTACATTCAAAAATTAAAAATGCCGAAACTTCTTGTCATTGGAGCAAATGACCAGTATTGGCCCCTCAACGCTATTAACGTTTATTACGATAAATTACCGGGTAAAACTTATGTCCACTATGTGCCGAATACAGGGCATGGACTAGGTGGAAAATATGAGAGGGTAGCTGCTGCGACCGCGCAATTATTTTTATCCGCGCAGGACAAATCAAAAATGCCGGAAACAAAAACTGATTATCTTAGCTCCAAAAATTCTATTGAAGTAAAATATTCAACATCGGTTAAACCGGAAAAAGTTACTGCCTGGCATGCAATGTCAAAAACAAAAGATTTCAGAAAATCAGAATGGCTGCCTGTGGAAATGAAACCTGCCGGAAGTAAATTTATCTGCAAAATTAAGAAGCCGAAAAATAAAAATCTCGCAATAATTACCGAAGGACATTTCAAAGATAAAAATAATTCGTATATTCTTTCTAATAAAGTAAAAATTTTTAATTAAGTTCAAATGACGCAAAAAGAAAATTTGTTACGAACTATTAATCATGATAATCCGGAATGGGTTCCTAACGGTCTCGAAGCCGTTAAATGGATTTTCCCGCCGGTAATCGAACGGCCGGCTCAAGCAGGATTAGACGATTTCAATGTTAAATGGGATATCAAAAAAGATGCTGAAGGTGGAACCTATCCCGCGCATAACGGCAACACAATCACAGACATTTCAAAATGGCGGGAACAAATTACTTTCCCTGATTTGCAATCAATGGATTGGAACAGTGTCTCTAAACACGCGGGAAAAATTAACAGAGAAGAAAACTTACTCTGCGGATTCGTTGAAATGGGACTCTTTGAACGCTCGTACCTTTTACTTGGAATGGACGAAGCATTGATTTCATTTTTGACAATGCCGGATGAAATGGAACAGCTTATTTCCGCGATCGCAGATTATAAAATCAAATTCATTGAATTATTTGATGATACGGCAAATCTCGATATGATTTGGTATGGGGATGATTGGGGAACTCAAAACAATTTGTTTCTTCCTCCGAAAATATGGCGGAAAATTATTAAACCGCATACACAACGAATTTACAACTGCATGAAAAAAAGGAATATTATTATTAATCAACATTCATGCGGGAAAATAGAAGATGTGTTCACGGATATCGTCGAAATGGGCGCTCAAATTTATAATCCCGCACAACCGTGTAATGACCTCGCAAAACTAAAAAATAAATTCGCCGGTAAAATTACTTTCTGCGGCGGTATTGATAGTCAATTCGTTCTTGCTAAACCTAATGTTACCGAAGAAGAAATTCGTATAGAAGTTCGTAAAAGAATTGATGAACTTGCTGAAGGAGGGGGATATATCGCGGCCCCGAGCCATGATGTTCCTTACAACAAAAATTTGCTTGATGCTATGAATGACGAAATAAGAACCTATGGGAAGTACAAAAAATAATATTAATAATTTATCAAAAATTGTCAACAAACCCATTACTCACAATTTATCCATCATTTCTCTGGCTTTTCTCCGGATAATATTTTCAATCATAATGTCGATACAATCGTGTAGTTCATGCATACGTTTTTTTCCCAGTCTGTTGCGTGTGTCTTGGCTGTACAGAAGGTGCTGTACATATCGGGATCTTCAAATGTTCGCGCTAATCTTTCGGGACGTGAGAATTCAATTGTTCGTTGGATTATTTCTCTTGGTGTCATAATTTTGTTTAATAATTGCGGTAACTTGTTTGCCAAGCTGTTCATATCCACACGGAGTATAATGACAGCCGTCGCTAATATGCCATTTCATAGCTGTTGGAAGAACAAGATTGTACAAATCATCAATTTCTATACCTTCTTTTTTCATTAATTTCACCGCCATTTTATTATTGTTTATAAGAAGCTGTTTTGTAGCTTCATCATAATACTTGTATGGAGTAGTGGTAGCGAAAATCAATTTAGCATTAGTTTTTTTTAGCACAGCAATTATTTTTTTCAAATTTTTGATATATTGTTTTGTTGTATGCCGAAAGTATAAGTTTTTGATTTTATATTTATTAGTTTCGCTATTCAAAACCATTTTCCCTTTATGCATATAATGTGTATCCCAAATTCCAAAGTTAAAGTGTATAACATCCCATTTTCTGCCTGCCACCCATTTGGAAATATTTTCAACGCCGAAAGCGGAGTGCTCACAGTTGACTCCGGGTCTGAAAACATCAGCTTTGCCTTTCAGCATTTTTCGAACTGGTATAGTATAACCAATAGAAATAGAGTCACCGATAATCAAAACATTAGGCAGCTCCGGGTTATCAGTTGGATTAACCATTGGGTTTTGCAAATAAGCAGGCGGGTTTTTATTTTGTGTTTTTTTTTCTGCGCAAAGACCGACTGAATTTAACAGAAGAACTAATGCAATTCCCGGGACAATAAGTTTGTTGTGTTTCATATTTTTTTAGTTAGGATTAAATATTGTCTCTTTAATGTCTAATTTTTTAAATATTTCTTTCCACCTGAGTTGCATATCCGGAAGGTAGTAATAGGGGATGAACCCTAATTTTAAATAAATTTTAATTGCCGGAAGACGAAAATCATCGGTTAATAAATAAATTTCTCGGTACCCCAGTTCAAGATTTTTTTTGATAACCGCGGCGCATGCTGTGTAACTTAAATTTTTCCCGCGATGTGAAGGCGCGACAGCAACCCAACCCAATTCAACACCGTTTGGGAAATATTTTGACGGATTGACGGATCCCATTGCTGTACCCACGATTTCCGTGGTTTCGATATGTTCAATAAAGAATAAGGCGTTTGGTATGACTTTCTTTAAAGCAGAATCTAAAGTTTCATTGTTCCAGTCATTAAAGCCAGCTGACTTCATCAAATTAATATAGGATTTATTATCTTTGTTTTGAAAGTTTCTAAGCAGGTAGCCATCAGGAAGAGTACTTATCAAAGGATTTTCCGAGATATTTTCGGACCATTGCATTATTAATTATTTTGCCATTGTTTATTTGTCGGTTATCCAGTTACACGGGTAAGTTACATAAATATGTTTTACTCTGTCACGTATTTTAAAGACTTGCCTGGCGCCCGCGCGAAGATACGCGAAATCGCCAGCTTCAAATTTTTCGACAACGCCATCTGAATCAATTTCCATTTCGCCTTCAAGAATATATAAGACATCATCAACCGGAGCTTTTTCGACAATAATTTCTGAGGCAAATAGTTCATGAACGCCGCACGACATTTTTGTATCTCCTGCAGCCGGAAATATTTCAGCGATGTTTGTATTTGCCCAAGTTCCGTCAGGCACTTTATTAAGGACAATAGATTTTTTTGATATTTTTTTAATACTCATTTAAATTTCTCCTTGTTAAATTTTATAAAATTCAATTTTGATTCGTAAGGCAGGAAATTTCGATTTTAATATTTTGTTTAGTATCAATTTTATTTATTTCAAATTCAACAATATTGCCGCCGCGAAATCCATCGGGTGAATTTTCACCTTTAAAAGGTATTTCGACACTTTTTTTATTTGGCTTAATTATTTTGTAATCAGATGTAAGATTTAAAGCTTTCCCGTTGACTGAAAGAAAATTCAGCTTTTTTCCTTTCGGAATGTGAAGCCGAACAATCCAGTTTCTTTTTTTGACGGCGGATGGATAATCACCTTTTATTGCAGCGATATTCAAAGTGTATTTTTTATTTTCTTTTGATAAAGAAACCGTTGTTATACAAAATTTATCTTTTTGATAATCGACAGAAGAACCATCATCTTCATAAAGTTCTCTTGTTTGTTTTCCGTTTTCTCGCGGCAGATACGCGTCAACAATGATTTTATCCCATATTTTCTGATTTGTGTATTGCATTTGCGGAAGGGAAAAAACAATCGCGCCGTCACGAATGAAAAGAGGTGTTTTTCTTATACTGCAAATTTCCGTGATTTTTTGCGGTCCTTTGATAAGTTCACCGCTCCACGCATTGTGCCAAAAGCCGGGTGGAATCCAAAGGGAGCGTGGGATTGTATTTTTTTTATTAAAACCAACAGTTAATTTAGCTACTGCTTGCCCTCCGAGCTCAAAATACTCAAATTTAAGGTTATAAGATTTACCTTTTTCAAGTTTTTGAGTTGCAAAAAATATTTTTGAATTGTTGGGTTGCCAAGACTCAATAATCAACTTATCATCAAGCCATAAGCGACATCCGTCGTCGACGATCAATTTAAAAGTATAATTCCCGGATTTCTGTATTGGTCCCAACTGTGCAGTCCATCGTGTGGAAAAGTTATTGGCATTAATTTTTTTTGCAGGTTTTGATGTTTTCCAATCAAAATCAATTATTTTATCAATGCGTGACAAGATGTGTTTACCTTCAAGTTTTGTATTGTTAAAATATTCGGCATTGAAGCCTGACGTCCCATTTTTTGCTTTAAATAAACTTGAATTGCAAATAATTGATTTTGTAAAGATACTTTCATTTACCGGTGCGACTAAAATATCGTCACCAAATAAATATTGCTGATTATCCTGCGCGCTTTTGAATTTAGGCCAATAGAGGTCGCAGCGCCGTATTAACGGTGTACCTGTTTCATAAGCTTCGTGTGCGGCAGAATAAATCACCGGCAATAAACGATAGCGCATTTGAACATAATCCCTCACGATATTTTCAGCTTCCCTGCCAAATGACCATGGGTCCCGTGTCTCATTTTTTGTGCAATGAGGTCTTGTTGTTGGTGATAGCACGCCAAACTGGATAAAGCGTATAAATAGTTCAGTTGTTGGATTACCCCAATGACCCCCAATATCTTCGCCAACATAAGGCAGCAGGCAGTCAATTCCTGAATTCACGCCGTTGGCAATTCCACTCCGCAAATATTCCCATATAGATCGTGTGTCGCCGGTCCACCAAATCGGGTAACGATGCGCGGCAGGATGTGATGGATAATTTTTTTTGCCATTATCGATTCCCTGAACATTACTCATTATGAGCGGTCGTGTGTCCGGTCTGAATTTTTGAGTAATATCGTGATAAACGCACATTCCCCATATTTCTTTTCTTAAACCGGAGATAGGTTCATTTAATCCCGTATGCCAGTTTCTGTCATACCACCACGCGTCAAGACCTATTTTCATAAGAGATGTTAAACCGTCCCATCTGAATTGTAATTCTTTTGGCGACAAAGCGTTAGTATCAACCGGTTCGGGATGATCATTAAAAAAAATCTTTATATTCTTATCGTGAGCTTCATTTAAAAATCTTTTCATATCAGGAAATAAATTTTTGTTCACCGCATAGCCATCAGAGGCGCCCACTCGCCAATCGGTATCACAAACAAAAACATCGATGGGGAATTTTTTTCTCCGGTATTTATCTATAGTTTCTAAAGCTGATTTTTCAGTATAAGAATACCAACGGCTGTGAATATATCCGAAAGCGTAAAGCGGCGGCATAGGAATAGCTCCTGTTAATTTCAGGAATTCTTTCCTGAAATTTACATATCCGCTTTTTTTTGGAAGAAATACATAAATATCCGGCGCGTTATTATTTATGTCCCAGCCCGAATTTGGAAGTTTGCAATCTGCCGGCGGAGGAGTGGCGCCCCATTCCGGCGGAACAATTCGCGGCGAATCAGCCATCAGCCATACATCAGGCAAATCACTCGGCGAGGGAAGAAAGGAATTTTTTGGTATATTGGCATCGAGCTCAATCAATAGTTTGCCATTATTATCAAAAACTTTTATACCTTTCAAAGTTTTATTGGAAGGAATAATAATTTTATAATCAGCGGTTGTAATGATTTTACCGTTCCTGTTTTTTACTTCTTCAAATTTAACGCCCGACCAGTCACGATTAACGACAGTAAACGTTTTTCTATCCTCGAATCCCTTTTTTCCTTTCATTTCGATTCTGAAGAGGGATTTACTTAGCAACTGGACGCGAATATCATTTAAATTGATTTGAGAGACGTTTTTTTCACAATAAATATTATTGGAAATAATAATAAAAAAGATTACAATTATAATTAATGTATTTTTGCTCACTATTCCGCCTCTTTTAATATTTATCAATCGTATATAAATCACCAGTATTGTAGTATAAATCTAGCTGCAAGTCAAGGATATATCTGGTTTTATATTCTCCTTGCCTTTGCAGGAATTGCTGCGGGCTGTTTCTGGCCAAGTATCCTGGCAGAAGCATCAAATTGTTTGAAGATGAATCCCACAATGCTTTTTGTCATGTTTTCCTGTATTGGAATTATAGGATTTGGTTTGACTCCATTGGTAATGGGGGTTATCGGTGATTATACAAGTTTAAAAATCAGTTTTTTTATCATTCCGGTTTTCTTTGTTATCCTGGTTCTCTTGTTTACAATAGAATGGAGAATGACCAAGAAATCAGAGCTCTGATTAACAAACAATTTTTAAAAGCGGATTGAATCGAAATTCGATTGAAAAAAAGCATTGATTCGGATCAAGTGATAATTTCTCGGGGTACTTATGATTAATAAAACCGTAAAAACTTCCTAGAATAAAAAGTTATATAATTATATTTACACAATTATAAAACATTTTGCTGCATTAGTCGTGTTTATCAAATTACCTTGACTTCCTGCAATATTTATGATACCATATCCGTACTATTAACAAAGTTGTGTAATTATATAGTTATATTCCAAATGGGCGTATGCGAGGCGACAAAATTTGTTGATTACTATCGACAATTTGTGTTGATTGATTAACTTTGTGATTTTTGCGCTTTGAACGTGAGTACAGCGTTACTTCGTTAGGCGAGAGTTAAAAAATTGAATATCCAATATCGAATCCTCCAAAGGCGGACAGGCACGGAATATCCAATTTTAAAGTAAATTTCAAAGGAAAAGAAAGAACGGATTTTTAGAAATCCCCCTCCAAAAATGATATTAAAAATTATAGTAATACTGATAAGACTTTTCACACTCCAGTCCATTTTCTTTGCAGAAATGTGCTTAAACTTATCAATTCAATCTTGTGACACGGAAGTTCAATATTTGAAGGTAAAATAACCATCATACCTTCTAATTGTCCTTGGAGTGAGGGTGGTTAAGAAACCAGCTATGTTCATCATATCGAGAATCCTGTTCATTTTACAAAAGAAATAAAAGTTACAATTGGACATGGGCATGGAAACCATCTGGCTAACAAAGCCATAGACACGGATATAAAAATGCTGGCGCGTTTTCATGGCGCTCAGTTCAATCGTTAACTGCATTACAAAAAGAGAGAATTATGGAACGACCGAATATACTATTCATAACCAGTGATCAACAGCATTTTCTGACCATGGGATACCTTAATCCTGAAGTTAAAACTCCCAATCTGGATAGATTGGTCAGGCGGGGAACAACCTTCCATCGTGCATATACAGTCAATCCGACTTGCACACCCACGCGTGCGAGTTGGATAACCGGGTTGTATCCCAGTCAGCATGGTGCTTACTCTCTTGGCACGAAACTGATGGAGGATATTCCTACCATTGGGGATATTTTTCACAGGCACGGGTATGAAACGGCATTGGTGGGAAAAGCACATTTTCAGCCGCTGAAAGGGACGAAGGAATACCCTTCATTAGAATCATATCCGACACTACATGATCTTGATTTCTGGCGCAATTTCCATGGACCATTCTATGGATTTCAACACG
>QMOL01000093.1 GCA_003648225.1 Chlamydiota bacterium | reverse complement strand
GAAGTAGTATCGCTTCCGGTTCCAATTCCATAATTATTATTATAATCCATATACACCCAATTTGTTTGCGAATCATAAGGATGAGAGCCATTAGAAGCCGCATCGAAAGTAACTCCGTTAATTTCAACGCTTGATCCGAAGCAGTTGACGGCGTGAGTATATACCTTTGAATCATTGATAAGGGAAGAAGCATCGTTTGTCCAATCCTGAACAGTAATTTTTGGCACTGTTTTTCTGATAGTATAATTTTTAACATCAAAATTGCAGTCAACAGCTGTATCTTTCGTGAAGCCGAAAATATTAAAGTTGTTAGTAAAAGACTGATTTAATTCAAATACCGTTCCGTAGCCTATTGTTCCGTTTCTTTGATGTGCCGTGATCGGTTCGCCATTAATAAAAAGCGCTGTGGTTACTTTGTCGGATTCACCGAAACTTTTTGTAGAAAGAACACAATTTACATGAACGTATTCATCTTCAAATTTTTTAAGTTCAATGTTTTTAAAACGCGTTCTGTTTCCAAGGGCTGCTGTAACGCCGCCGGATTTGTTTAAGACGGGTCCATATTCTCCATTAATATTGCCTTTTTGCAGCCACCAAGTAATACCTGTTTTAGTGTCATCCATAACATCATGCTGATCTTCCGCGCCGAGGTGAAGTCCGAATCCCGCCCAGCTTTCTCCTGAGATTCTGTTAAGTTTAAGGTCGAATTCCACATTAAAATTAGTTGCAAGATCCGTGAAATTATGATTTGGTGAAATGTAGGCTTCATTTTCAAGAATCAACGTATCCGGTTTTTCAGTATCGCCTATAATAGCGTTATCCGTTGATTCTCCATCGCCTGTATAGTCTAATGGAGCGACAGTACCCGACTGTCTTCCTTCTGCGTATATATCGTCATTTACAAGTGTTCCGTCGGTAGTGAAGAAAGTGTCTCTAAACATAAGTTCGGATGAATAGCAAGAACCTGAGAATACAGTTATTGTTACAATACAATAGATCAATGTTTTTAGATCCAAGATTAAAGTTTTCATAAGTCCTCCATTTTCAATTAAATTAAAAGCTTATATTATTTTATTAATTTATTCATCTGATATCTACGTTTAATTATTTAATCTTCTTATTAACAAGCCTGCCATCGTTAGGAAGCCCATAAACAGCGAGCATTCAGGTATTGCCATTTCATTACTAAAAGCATACAGCCGCCAGTTTTTATCAGTGTCGCCGGAATCGACGGGGGAATTGTCAAATGTCATCGAAAAAACACCGTTGGGCGGAGCAATATAAGTATATCTGAACACACTGCCCTGGCTGCGATTTTGATCAAGTACAGTTATCGCCGCGTCACCATCTGATGGCACGAGGCGCGAGCTGCATGCTTTTGAAGAAGCATTATTGTATAAAGTCAACGTATAACTTATGCCGGGAATAAGATGGTAAAGGAATAAAGTAGAACTGATTCTTGAGTAAAAATAACCTTGCGCGAGACCTGCACCCGAACCGGTAACGGTTGTCGATTCTGTTCCATCGCCCATTCCCCAGTTATTATGATAATCAGTCACCAGCCAATTCATTTCATCATCGTATGGATGTGAAGCGTCCGGTGCTCCGGTAAATTGCACACCATTAATAACCACATCGCTGCCGTTACAATTCACGGCATGCGTGTATGTTTTAACAGAGCTGATTAATGAAGAAGCGTCATCAGTCCAATCGGTCACATGAATATTGGACTTAGTTTTTCTAACAGTAAAGTTATCAACTTCAACGTTACAATTAACGCCGGAATCTTTATTGAAGCCGAAAATATTGTAATTATTTGTCAGCGACTGTTCCAATTCAAATACAGTTCCGTAGCCAATAGTTCCATTTCTCTGCTGCGCAGTAATTGGTTCACCGTTCACGAAAAGCGCTGTAGTAACTTTCTCTGTCCCACCAAAGCTTTTAGTAGAGACAACACAATTAACGTGAACAGGTTCATCTTCAAATTTCTCAAGTTCGGAATTATGGAAAAGACTTCTGTTTCCAAGAGCGGCAACGGTTCCTTCCGAAATAAGCACCTGCCCGCCGTTTCCTTTTTGCAGCCACCAGTAAAAGCCGGCATTACTTCCGTTCATAACATCATGCTGAGTTACCGCGCCGATATGGAGGCCGAAACCGGCCCAAGCCGAGCCTGATTCTCTGTTAAGTTTAATATCGAATGAAATTGTATAATTTGTACCTACATCGTTAAAATTATGATTTGGGGAAATATACGGTTGATTTTTAAGTATCAGCCAGTTCGACTTATTCGCATCACCAATAAAAGCGTTTAACAGTGAATTCCCGTCACCTGTATAATCCAACGGTGAAATCGAACCGAACTGCCTGTCTGCCGCATTGGTCTGGTCATTAATAGTACCGCTTGACACTCCGTTGAAAGTGTCCGCGAAAAAAGACGTAAGAGGATCAGGGTATGGAGCCGGTTCAGGTTCCGGTTCAGGGCCCGGATCTTCACCACTTCTTAAGTCGAGAATCAATACATAATCATTTCCATTTGATGCGCTGCCCGGAGGATTGAATTCAACAATTGGAGCTCCCGATCCACTAATAACGTTAGTGCTTATTAAAGTAAACACACCTGAGCGCGGATTAAACCACCTCGCTCTCATAGGCGAATTTGCAAGTTGGCTCATTTTCACGCGAATATTTCTACCATTAGCGGAATAAACCATAGCAAGGTCGTTGCTTAGAGTACGAATTGCTACAATACAGGTTGAATAATATCCTTCAGCCCCGCTCATTGAACCTGTATCGCCGTCGAGAATTGCCTGGTCAGGAACTAAGCTGAAAAATTCTTGTGAATTAGTAAGCGAAGACATTAAAGTATAAAGGTGACACATATCATTAGCGCCCGCCGCTTGCATTTTTATTTTCCAATTACTTGCGAAATTCCAAATGCTCATATGCCCGTATGTATATCCAAAGGCTCCGTAGAACACGGTTTGGTATGCCTGAAATCGAACTTGCCAATCGTTGTATGTGCCTGATGAACAAGTACGTTCTTCATAGCCCCCTTCAAAGAGCCAAGTAGGTTTTGTCGGCGTAAGCCCATAATCATGATTAATTGAAACAAGCTGATCGCTCGGCTGGTCCTGAATTGAATTAAAGCTCAGCCAGCTGTCATTATGAAACCATTCTGAAGAATTAGGCTTCCATTTACGAGGGTGATAACTCATAAGCAGCGGCTGATTATTATGCCCTGCAAGCACACCGGCAGCCATTTGTCTGAACACCGGACGATAGTCATAGCTTCCGTAAACAGCGCTTCTATCACCGCCAAGCATCCAAATTATATTAGTATAATCTTTATATCTGTAACTTATCCAATGCGCGTAATTACTTGCGTTACTCATATTAAGAATCACATCATCATTGGGCGTTCCCGAGCTCCAATCACCTGCGATTCGTGATCCCCATGCGGGTAACAATATTACATAGAGTCCTTTTTCCTGCGCCGAATTAATTATAAAATCCAAGTGATCCCAATAATCATATTTATTAGTGTCTATAATAGGACTTAAAGGATTGTATTTTCCACCACTGATTGCAAACGGCTGCTCGCCATACACATTCGCGGAAACTCCATCCATAGCAAAGGCAACTATGGCTATTGTATTATATTTCTGATCTTTTCTTGTTTGCATATAATCCAAAACATCACTTTGGTTTAACCTCCAGGCCATCTGCCATGCTGTATCTGTTATAGGGAAAAATGGTTTTCCGTTTTCAGTTTGTAAAACGCGATTATTTGATGCAATGGTTAATTTCTCAATGCCTTCAGCTAAAAGAGAAGTACTGCTAAACACTAAAATTGAAATTAATAATATTGTTTGTAATAAAGTTTTTTTCATTATAAAATTATTGATTATAGTTGTATCATTGTTTCTAATTTAGAAAATAAATTTTCGTATTTATATTGTGATTATGCAGATTCGATTCTTCTTGATGCCATATAACTCCGCGAATAGCATTAGGTTTTAGAACTTGTACCAATTTTTTGCTTTTATATTCTTAAGTTAGTTTTGGTTTAGCATTTGACAGGAAACATGATTTTTTGCCGTGTTTAGATTATAAAAAAAGCGTCACGAATTTCGTCACACTTTTTGAAAAATAAATTAAAAAAATTCATTTTCGTTACCTTTTATCGCGGCTTAGACCAAGGTCTAAGCCGCGGCAAAAGATATTTATTATACAACTTCCTTTATTTGTTAAATTTTCTGATAAGCATACCTGCAATTGCGAAAACTCCAAAGATCATTGAAGCTTCAGGAACTACTTCTTCATTGCTGAAAGCGTATAAACGCCAGTTTTGATAAGCATCGCCGGAATCGACAGGTGAATTATCAAATGTTATTCCTAAAATACCACTAGCAGGTGCTGTGTATGTATATGTGAATATACTGCCTTGCGAATCATTCTGATCAAGTATGTTTAACGCCGCTTCGCTGTCTGACGGAATAATGCGAGTATCAAGCGGATGCGTTGAGTTGTTGTTGTAAAGCATTAACGTGTATTTCTGACCTGGGGTAAGATGGAATAGCATTAACGTTGAGCTAATCCTGGAATAAAAATAGTCAGTTGCTAATCCGGCACCATTGCCCGTAACAGATGTAGATTCTCCGTGAATTACTGCAGCACCAACATAATTGTTGTAATCCATATATTGCCAACTCGGATCGGCGGGATTATCTGTTTGGCTGTCAGTTCCTGTAAATGTAACACCATTAATTGTAACATTGGCTCCGGCACAATTAACCGCATGAGTATAAACTTTATTAGAATTAACTAATGAAGAAGCATCATCTGTCCAAGTTGAAGATGTAATAGCAGGTTGTGTTGTATTAAAAGTAAGATTGTCAAGTTCAAAATCAATATCGCTGCTTGCATCATAACCATAACTAATAATATTATAATTATCTGTTAACGCTTGATCCAGTTCAAAAACTGTTCCGTATCCGATTGATCCGTTTCTTTGACGCGCCGTAATTGGTTCTCCATCTACAAAAAGAGCTGTTGTTACTTTGTCGGCGCCGCCATAACTTTCTGTTGAGACAAGGCAATTAACGTGAACAGATTTGTCTTCAAATGAATTTATCGCGGCATTCAAGAACCTGCTTCTATTTCCAAGAGCAGCTACATGACCCAAAGTATAAAGCACAGGTCCGCCTGTATTTTTCTGCAGCCACCAGAAAAAGCCGGGATTACTGCCGGTATCGGCTTGATCACCGGTACCAAAACGAAGTTCAAGGCCTGCCCAACCCGTTCCGGCTATTCTATCAAGTTTAACATCGAATGAAAGGCAATAATTTTTGCCGACATCGTTAAAATTGTGATTTGGAGATGTAACGGCTCTGTCTTTAAGAAGCAGACCATTTGGAAGACTTGCATCGCCGAGATAGGTGCCGTTAGTTCCTGTGTAATCTAATGGCGCGAGAGTGCCTGATTGTCTTCCCGCTAAATTGGTTTGACTGTTAATATTTCCGCTTGCGGACACATCAAAAGTGTCTTGTAATAAAACTCCTGCGGAAGAAAAGGCTGCAGTAAATAGCATAAGTGCCACACATATTGATAATTGTTTTGTCGTTTGAGATAATGTTTTCATTTTTTCTCCTTAAAGTTAATTAGTAAATTATTTTGAGATTAAAATCGAAGGAAACAGATTTCATATATTTTGGGGTTGGGGTTATTTTAATATTATTTTACGTACCGCAAAATAGAAAAACTTTGTATTTTTATTACAGTTAATTCTATTTAGAATTCACATCTAAGTATATTATATCAATAAAACACATTTAATGATATAACAATCTGCTTGGTTTCTAACACAATCAGCTAAACTTTCCGCGCTTTCTCCTTTTTATTTCTTTTCCCAAACTCATCCCGTTTTACAAAACCGAACATCTGTAATTAAATTTTCTGTTTGGCGCGCTGTCGCCTGTAGTGCAAAAATCAATTATATTAGTAAGATTTTCCGGATTATCCGCCCAATGAAAATCAAAAGTGAAATTTTTCTTTGATAAATTTAAGCAACTGCGCGGTATAGCAAGTTCGATTTTATTTTTATTAAATTTGAATGGCAGTTCAATTCGGTCTTCCCACATTTTATATTGCGAATTATATTTTTGCAGCAGGGTAAACTTACCGTTTTTTATTTTTTTATTAATTAGAAAGTCGTAGTCATGCCATCCTGTTTTCGGATTTTTGTCTGCATCGATAAGCAATAACATCCAATTTTTATCTAAAGGTGATGTCAATGGTTCACGTGTTTCAGCCATAAAAACAGATATTTAGGATTTACAGCGACTTTACAAGTAATTATATCGTTCCTGCCGGATGTCTCTGTATAATGCAGTTCGCCATATCCGTTATAACCCCGATGTATTGTATCACCGATTGTATCTCTGTATTCGGTTTCAACATTTACCAATCATCCGTTCTGAATGGCGATGCAGGCAAACCGGCAGCGTTACATAAGTTCGGTTCCGCGGTATTGGACCAGGCAAATCTGACAGCTATAGGATTATTTACTTTATCGCTTGAAACTAAGATTTTATCATTTATAATTTCAGCGATTGCCGGATAGAATTTTCTGTCTTTTCCCGCAATTTCAAAATATGAAAGTGGTTTTCCGTCCTTTGTTTTTAAGCCTTTAGCATAATCAAAAGAAATGATGATTTTATTTCCGTCAATTTTAAAGTTTTTATATAACGGGCCGGAATAAACTATATTTGTAAATCCGTAATTTTTCGCAAGTGCCCATAAAGCGAGGCGATGACCAACGTCCTTTTTGTTTTTCGGATGAATATTTTTTATATTACCAATATCCATTGTAACCGCCATTCCGGTATTTGTAACTTCCAATGTTTTAAGTTGGGCTTCCTGTAAGAAAGCTGAATTATACATTTTCCCGTAATTGTACGGCGCAATTTGCACAAAATAAAACGGGAAATCGCCTTCCTCCCACTCATCCCGCCAGCTTTTTATCATTGTAGAAAATAAATCTTTATAGCTTTCGGAGTTGTGCCTGTTTGATTCTCCCTGATACCAAATAACCCCGCGTATGGCAAATGGAATTATCGAATGAATCCTTGAATTATAATGGACGGATAAAGTATTTTGCACCACTGTATAAGAAAGGGGGATTTTCGGAAAATCAGCGCCTGAATATCCTTTCTTACATAACCATTCCCCGGTAAGTTTGATAACTTTTCTTCTATTCTCCTTTTGATAAATTCTCATTGTCGGCTTAGTTCCGCACGGACCGCCGCGACCGCTTGAGCTTATATTGCAGATAACGATTGTATTTTCGCCGGTTTTAAAATTTCCGCCGGAAATTTTATATACACGTGCCCACAAACTCGGAAAGTAGTCTAATGTCATTCCAATCATTTTCCCGTTAAGCCATACGACATCGTAACCAAAGATTGTACTGAGATTTACATTTATATCTTTATCATTCCAATCAGCGGGAATATTTATTTTTTTTTGATACCAAACCATTCCTTTATGCCCTTTCAAATATTTTGTATCCCACGCTCGCGGCAACTTTATTTTCACCCAGTTAGAGACGTTAATGTCAGGATTCATCCATTCATTTTTGAATCCGGGATCAACTTTTTTAAGTTTATCAATCCATACTTCTTTTTCTTTTTTTCTATAATATTTAAACTTCTGATGATTTTTATATTTGGCAAGGTTAGCCAATTCGTTAGTATAAACCGACCATTTTTGCAGATCATCCGCTTTCATCCATGATTCTACTATTGTGCCGCCGAAGTCAATTTGAATTAATCCTACAGGAACATTTAATTTCTGAAGCAGATCCAGCCCGAAGAAATAGCCAACTGCTGTCACATTTTTAACGGAATTAGTTGTACATACTTTCCACTCACCTGAACAATTGTCGCATTCATAAGGTTTAAAATTATATCTATCGGTCTGAAAATATCTGATTCTGCAGTCCCGCGCTTCAGAAATGTATTTTTTTGCTTCATTCGCATTTTTTAACGGAGATTGCATATTCGATTGACCGGAACACAGCCAGACTTCTCCCACGAGAATATTTTTAAGAATTATTTTATCATCATCGCTTTCAATCGACATTTCCTGCGGGTTACTGTCGGCAGGAATTGGTGAAAGAAAGATTTTCCAGTTCCCTTCTTTGTCTGTCGAAGCGACTTTTTTTTGTCCGTGAAATGAAACAGTAATTTTTGTTTCCGGCGAGGATTTTCCCCAAACCGGAATTTTCATATTCCGCTGCAGCACCATATCATCGGAAAATATTGAAGGTAAAAGCAGTTGCGCTGAAGCATTGAAAGCTATAAAGATAGTTGTCAATATCATTAGACACTTAATTTTATTTTTAAAAAAATTCATAATTCGATTAGTAATTATCCGCGAGGTTTGGTTATTTGATCGTCCTTAAAAAATCAAATAATCACGCATAAATGCGTGTTATTTCATTGCTTTGTTTTGGACGAGTGTGAGTTTATATAAAAAATTCCTTTTCCCGCGACCGAAACCGCGGAAAAAGGAAACTGTTTTTAAACTGTTTTTAAACCGTTTTAAAGATTTATATTGTTATTAATTATAGTATCTTCTGACAAACAATCCTGCCATCGTCAAAAATCCCATAAATAACGAGCATTCAGGAATTGCTTCATTACTGAACGCATATAAGCGCCAGTTTTCTGAAGATATGCTTGAACCGTTATTATTATTAAACGTCATCGCGAAGACACCGTTTTCAGGCGCGATATATTGATATCTGTCAATAGTTCCTGCCGACTGATTTTGATCAACTATATTTAATGCCGCTCCACTGTCGGAAGGAATAATATAAGTATCAAGTGAGGCTGCTGTTGTCGCATTGTTAAAAAGCGTCAATGTATAATTTCCACCCGGAGTAAGACCGGAAAGTATCAACGTGGAATTCACTGCAGAATAAGCACAGTCTGACACAAGATTAGAACCCGCACCGGATATTGAAGAATTATCTTCCGTTACTATTCCCATGTTGCTATCATTACTGTAATTAAGAAGTTCCCAGTTAGTTCCGCTTTGTGCAGCGCCGCTGCCGGATCCTGTAAAAGTAACTCCGTTAATTACTACATCACCCACGTGACCGATATTAACAGCGTGCGTGTATGTTTTAAACGAACTAATTGAAGAGGAAGCATCAT
>QMOL01000092.1 GCA_003648225.1 Chlamydiota bacterium | reverse complement strand
TGAAGGTCTTGTGTGGGCAGATGAACATGTAATCGGTGTAGCCAAAGACGTTGATGCTGAAGTTATTGAAGGATTAAAAGCTAATTTCACCGGCGAATGCACTGAAGTTGGAATGTACCTCGCAATGAGTCGTCAGGCTGACAGGGAAGGATATCCTGAAGTTGCTGAAGCTTACAAAAGAATTGCTTTTGAAGAAGCCGAGCATGCGGCAAAATTTGCTGAATTACTTGGTGAGGTAGTTTGTGCTGATACGAAAGAAAATCTAAGAGTACGCGTGGAAGCTGAGCATGGCGCTTGTCAAGGCAAAAAAGATCTTGCAACAAAAGCTAAACAGCTTGGTTATGATGCTATTCACGACACAGTTCATGAAATGTGTAAAGACGAAGCGCGTCATGGAAGCGCTTTCGCCGGATTATTGAAAAGATATTTCGGTTAAACGGATTGAAATACAATTGCAAATAATTGAGCCCCCGATTTTTCGGGGGCTTTTTTAGTAGCGCTATCGCACCTGCACAGTAAAAGAATTTTAGTAAATCGAAAATTCTTTATTACTGTATTCCAAAAAAAACCGACCTCAACGAGGTCAGCTGCAGAAGAAAAATCCAAAATCAGAATGTGTACAAACTCCTCCACAGGCAAGGGGAGGGAGAGATTAATTAACCAAAAGCAGGATGCTTTGGTTACTCTATATTGACCCAAGAGCCAGTCTGACAATTTCTTCAACAGGGGAGTCGGTTGTACTTTCTGTCAGTACACGTTTTACCGCGGTATAAGCATCAGAGTTTTTATATCCAAGAGCGACTAGAGCGAGAACTGCGTCATTGAGCATACGGTTTTCAGGCGAAGCGGATTTAGATTTTTCTTGTGCGACAGTCAGAGCAGGTATTTTATCTTTTAACTCAACAATGATTCTTTCGGCGGTTTTCTTCCCAATACCTTTTATTGAAGACAAACGTTTCACATCTTCAGCGGCAATTGCCGCGCGAAGACTTAATAGCGGCAACCCGCTAAGAATGTTGATTGCAAGCGAAGGTCCTACACCTGAGATTCCGATTAAAACGACAAAGAAATCGCGTTCAGAGTTATTACTGAAACCAAATAATATTTCCGCGTCTTCACGAATATGATGATGAGTTTGTAATCTTACTTTTGTACCTATGTTCGGCAGGTCTTCGTAAGTATTTAGAGATATAATAACCTCATGACCAATACCACCGGCATTAATAACAGCGCGAGTGGGCTGCTTTTCTTCAAGAATACCTTCAAGAAATATAATCATTTAATTCGCTCCATTAGTTTGTAATTATGCAGATGACAGATAGCTATTCCCAACGCGTCAGCCGCGTCTTCCGGTTGGATTTTCTCGTTAAGTCCCAGCATTTTCTGAATCATTATCTGCATTTGATATTTAGTGGCGGTACCTGTGCCTACAATTGCTTTTTTAACTCGCGTCGGTGCATATTCACTAATGCCCAATCCAGCGCGGGTTACCGGTAAAAGAGCCACGCTTCTTGCTGCGCCGATTTTTAAAGTTGAGTATGGATTTTTAGAAAAGAACTGACTTTCCACGGCAACGGAATCAATTTTATATTCGCTTATTATTTTAGAAATACCGTCAAAGATTCGAAGTTGGCAATCCCAAATGGAAAGTTTTGGAGAGTTTTTAACTGCACCGTATTCGATGCAAGAGATTGCGCCGTTTTTTTCATTAATAATACCATACCCCGTGATGCGGGTTCCGGGATCTATGCCCATTATTATCATGGTTTTACGTTATGATCGTTGTTTATCTCACCGTCAGGCTGACTATTTGTGTTAACAACTTGGGGAGTAATATTTGGTGTTGGAGTAGGATTTACAATGATGGGAGAATTATCAGCGTTATTATTTTTGAATGAGAAATTCATTTCCATATCCGGCTGAAGAATTTCAATATAAGTTTTACCGCTAAGATATTTGATGTAATCATCAAGCTCTCCAGTATATCTTTCCATAAAAAGTTTTTGTTTAATATTGTCGTACGCTTCACGTTCAGTAAGAATTCTACTTATACGTTTTCTATCTATATAAACTATATGATAACCGTATTTAGTTTCAATAATACCGCTAAAATGTCCGGGCTTTAATTTGAAAGCTACATTCTCAACATTTTTCATTTCATCTCCGAAAAAGCCTTTTTCGACTATTCCCCAATCACCTCCACTTCTTTTTTTAGGACCTTCAGAACTAAGACGAGCAATCTGTTGAAACGTGCCGCCGTCTTTTAATTCTTGTAAAATTTCATTAGCACGTTTCAGCGCCGCTTCCGAAGTAGGTTTTTTTTTAATAAGTATTTGGTACATATGCACTTGAGCCGGTTGCAGGAATTCACTAATATGGAGTTGATAGAAATCATGAATTTGCGATGGAAGAATAAGGATTTTTTTAGTAACCTTATCGTGAACGAGCACCTTTGTTCTTAAATCATCTTTAATAAGTTTTTTGTATTCCTCAACGGACATATTTTCTTTTTTCAGAAAGTTGTCAAATTCACTTTTAGAAGGGAATTGCGAACTAATTCTGTCAAATTCTTTTTGAACTTCAATATCGGGAATTTCAACTTTAGAGGCATCAGCTTCCTGAGTTAAAAGTTTTCGTTCAATAAATTGTTTTAGCGCGGCTTGACGCGCGCGTTGTGTAAGGTCAGCGAATTCTTTATTATCATATTCCTTACCATATTTCATAAGCCATGGTTTTAGGAATTTATCAAGTTCAGCGGTAGTAATGACATCGTTACCCACTTTAGCGATTACGCGGCTGACCTGTTCTGATTTCACAGCATAAGCTGTAAAGGTCAATATTCCAATCAAAAGTATCAGGAGGAATATTTTAGTATTTGCCTGTAAGCTGTTTAATAATCTTGTCATTTTTAATAACCTTGTATTTATTAGTGAGAGAGGTTAGCAAGTCATTGTATAATTTTTTTTCGCGTTGGGAATAAATTTCCTGTTTAATTTTATCTTTAACTTCATCAAAGGATAATTTTCTTTTTTGAATTATATCGGTAACCTGGATTATATGATAACCGAACTCAGTTTTTATAACTTTTGAAATCTCGTTTTTTTTGAGATCAAAAGCTACTTTCTCAAATTCAGGAACTAATTGACCTCGCTGCCGATAGCCGAGGTCGCCACCTTTCGCGCGTGACGGACAATCGGATTCCGCAGCTGCGATTTCGGCAAATGATTCACCTTCCATAACGCGTTGGCGAAGAAGTTTAGCTTTATTATACGCGTTAGTGATTTGAACCGGAAGGGGATTTTTTTTGACAGCGATAAGTATATGGCGAACTTTAATTTTTTCCGGTGAGGAATATTTCGAGTCGTGATTTTTATAATAATTCTTAATATCTTTTTCTGAAATATTTATTCTTGACGTAATGTATTTGTCATAATAATATTTCATCTTAACCTGTTTAACAACATCATCCAATTCTCTGTTGAATTCAGGGCTGTCAGAAAAGGATTCGTTATTTGCAGCGCTTTCAAACACTTTGTTATTGATAAGTTGTTTGATGAAATTATCCCTGTTTTTATCGTATTCTCTGCGGAGATACGTAGGCAGTTTTTCGAGATCACGATTGGCGAATACCGCGTTAAATTGACTGAGTTTTACAGGCGAACCGTCAACGTAAGCAATAATATTAGAAGTTAACACAAGCTGTTTGGGGGACTGATTATTTTTAGTTTTGACAACTTCCTGAGTCGGTTCAGCAGGCAGATATATTTTAACTGTTTTAGTAATTACATTAGTAACAATTTTAATTTTTTGAGTTTTATATGATGATAATTTATTATTACCGTTTTCAGCCTTTTCACAACCGGTTAAAAACATAATGGAAATAAGAAATACGAAAAGTAATTTTGAAATGTTATTTTCCATGACCAAATTGCTGTTTTAAAAGTTCTTGAGTGTCATGCTCAATTAGCGGGATAATTATTTTATCAAGATTCCCATTTAAAATTTCTTCAAGAGCATGAACAGTTAAACCGATTCTGTGGTCAGTAACACGATTTTGAGGGAAATTGTAAGTTCTTATTTTTTCACTTCTGTCTCCTGAACCAACCATTGATTTCCTCTGTTCTGACCGGGAGGCATTAGCGTCATTACGTGCTTTTTCCAATAATCTTGCTTTAAGGACACGCATCGCTTTTGCCTTGTTTTTATGCTGACTTTTCTCATCCTGACATGTTACCACCAAACCTGTTTTGAGATGTGTTATCCTTATCGCTGAATCAGTTGTGTTAACACTTTGCCCTCCCGGGCCGGAAGAGCGAAAGACATCCACACGTATATCGCTTGGATCGATTTCGATTTCAACATCTTCAGCTTCAGGCAGAACAGCAACAGATGCAGCTGAAGTGTGAATACGGCCGCTTGTTTCAGTAACGGGAACTCTTTGCACGCGGTGAACGCCGGCTTCATATTTAAGGAAGGAAAAGATTCTGTCGCCTGAGACGCTGAAAATAACTTCTTTAACACCACTCTGGTCAGTTAAATTTGTGGTTATCGGTTCAATTTTCCAACCTTTTGATTCAGCGTATCGCAAGTACATTCTATATAAATCCGCCGCGAATAATCCGGCTTCATCGCCGCCGGTTCCCGCGCGTAATTCAATAATCGTATCAGCCTCGTCTTCAGGGTTTTTTGGTAGAAGTAGGCGTTTTAGTTCGAAGTCTAATTTTTCACTTGCAGCTTTTGCTTCGGATAGTTCTTCCTTAGCAAACTCAATCATTTCTTCATCATTAGAGTTATCATGAATAAGTTCTTCGGCTTCTTTTATTTGCTGAAGATTTTTTTTGAGTTTAGCGGCAGCATTTACAATATGACTAATATGTGAATGGCGCTTTGTTAATTCGCGGAATTTTTTCAGGGCTGAAGCGGTTTCGGGCTTCGAAAGCTCAGTCTCAATAGTTGAAAGTTCATCTTCGTATTGTTTAACGTTAGTAATATCCATGTTATAATTCTAATCCTGCGATTAAAGAGAAAAGAAATTTCAATTTGACACTTTGCAAATATCACGCAACATGCTCGAATTTGAACGTGCCGCGATTTATTTGGAAGTCAGCCGGAAAATAAAGCGAATATTATTTTTTTGCAGTTTCTTTCTTTGCATATCGTTTGTTGAACTTATCAACACGACCGGCAGCATCAACATATTTCTGTTTACCGGTAAAGAACGGGTGGCACGCGGCACAGATACCGATATGTATTTCTTTAGCGGTAGAGCCGACATTATATTCGGCGCCACAGGCACAATGAGCGGTAATTTTTTGATATTTTGGATGTATGTCTTTTTTCATTATTAAAAAAAATATTTAGTTTGGTTAAATCTGGTTTATATTACATCTTACATATTATATTAAAAGAGTCATTTTTTTGCAATCGGTACGCGAATATAAATAATCCCGAAAATTTACATGCACCCCCTCTCCAGTTGGTTATTGACATAAATCAGATGTTTTACTAAAATATTTAACTTATTAATAGTTATAAAGTTAAATTATGACAAAAATTAACAATTGAGAGTTTCAAATGACAGATCAAAAAAAACAATCTCTTTGGAAATGGTTCCATCCCGTAAATTGGGTGACAGGCTTTATCGCATTTACAATTTCACTCGCCACTTATGTTTATACTTTGCAGCCCACCGTTGGTCTCGAAGATTCAGGTGAACTGATAACCGGAGCTTATAAACTTGGCGTTCCGCATCCGCCAGGATATCCGATGTGGTCGATTCTCTCTAAGCTGCTGACATTTATTCCTATTGGAGACGTAGCTTATCGTGTGAATTTACTATCAGCATTGTGCGGCGCTTTAGCCGCGGGAATGCTTGCGCTTGTTCTTTCAAAAACCGGCGATTTATTTTTCAGCAAAGAGGAACAGGAACTTGGCTTACATCATTTATTACCTGTTTTTGAGAAGCTTGGATTAACAACGCCGCGATTAGTGAATTCATTATGTGCTATATCCGCGGGAGTACTTTTCGCTTTTACGCCCGGTACATGGTCGCAATCAACAATAGCGGAAGTTTACGCGTTGAATTGTTTTTATATGACATTGATAGTAACGCTATCGCTTGTATTTATGTTTAATCCCGAGCGAAGGTTTTTATTTTATATAATTTCTTTCTTTTTCGCGCAGGCAATTACAAATCATCAGACAATTGCAGTTATGATTGGTAGCCTTGGCTGGCTTGCATGGTCCACAAGGAAAAGCACTGAAGATTTTATAGTTACGGCAATAAACGCAATTATACTTCTTATTTTCACCAAAATAATGTTTAATTCTTTTCATATGCTTTCGTTTACCAACGGCAAGTTCTTTTTTGGTTTTATAGGACCATTTATAATATATCTTGTTGCAATTTATTTCATCAACAAGAAATTTTTTAATAATACTGAATGGGCAAAACTTGCGGGTTCTTTTTTTCTCGGGCTTACAGTGTGCTTTTATTTGCCTATCGCGTCAATTACAAATCCCCAACTGAACTGGGGCCGTCCAAGAACAGTAGAAGGTTTCTGGCATTCAATTCTTCGCGGTCAGTATGAAAAGCCGAAATTTGAAAGGCCGTTAACTTATTTTATGCAGCAGGTGTGGTTGTATTTAAAAGACACTTGGGATCAATATCCGCTGGTTTTGATTTTTGCTTTTTTGAGTATTGTCGCTTTGGTTGTACTATGGAAAAAAATAAAGATACGGAACTGGCTTATTTATTCTTTCATTACCTTTCTGTTTTGTGGATTCGGTATGGTGTTTCTGATGAACCCTAAACTTGATGTTACTTCACAATATATCAATCGGGTATTCTTTATTATGTCACATGCCGGACTTGGTTTGCTTATCGGTTACGGTATGTTAACAATTGTGGCGTTGCTTTTTTCTATATCGCGTTACAAGAAAACTATATGGCATAATGTAGCGATAGCAATTGGTTTGTTTTTTGTAGCATACGGTTTGTTTTTCGCTGCAGTTCCGATATTAAAAGATAGTATTCATTTCCCATTGTGGATAACTATAGCGAATTCAACGGGTTCGGTGGTTTCCGGAGTTATATACGGCTTATTATTTGTACTCATTGGAATTTTTATATTTCTTGGTTTATTTAATAAAAGCATGAGTTCCACGGCAAGTATTTTGATAGCTTTATGCATTTTAGTCACTCCTTTTATTCCGGCAACAAAGCACTGGGATGAAATGAATTTAAGAAAAAAATATTTTGGTTATATTTATGGAATCGAAATGCTGAAAAATTGCGATCCGGGCGCTATATTCTTCGGCGGAACTGATCCCGGACGTTTTGTTCCACTTTATATGATAAATTGTGATAAGTTCAGATCAGATGTTTGGCTCATAACTCAAAACGGACTTGCTGACGCCACTTATATGAATGTTTTACGCGACAGATTTTGTCAACCGAGAGAAGTTTGGGGATGGGCTCGCGCTTTGTTAAAGGGACTTGATGCCAAGCGTGAAGATCATAAAGGAGAAAACACGATTTATATTCCATCACAGCTGGATTTTGAACACTCGTTCCAGATTTATATTGAGAATGTTAAAGCAAGAAAAGCCCGCGGTGAAAATATCGAAGAAGAGGTTACTATTAAAAATGGTAAAATAAGCGTTGGCGGAGTTGCCGGTGTTATGCGCCTTAACGGAATTCTGACCAAAATGATATGGAAAGAAAACAAAGCTAAACACACTTTCTATGTTGAGGAAAGTTATGTTATTCCATGGATGTATCCTTACCTTGAACCGGCGGGAATGATAATGAAGCTTAATGCGGAAAAAGTTAAGATAACACCCGAGATTGTAAAAAAAGATTTTGATTATTGGAATAATATAACGAACATGTTCGCCAATGGGGGAGTCATTGAATTTAAAGACCTGGAACCTTCGATCACAAACGATAATCCTGAAATTGTTAAATTGTTCTGTAATAACAAACCTGATGGCCGACCAGGCAGAATCATTATCAAACCTAATGAGTTTAAAGATGATGTGACCGCTCAGAAATCTTTCTCGAAATGTCGGTCGGCAATCGCAGGTTTATATGAATTTCATCATATGTGGAGTGAAGCGGAAAACGCGTATAAACAAGCCATTTGGCTCTATCCGGTTTCCGCGGAAGCTTATATGCGCCTCGCGAATATGTATATGAAAATCGGTCAGTATGATAAAGCACTTACCGCGGTTGAGAATTACAAAAAGAAAGATCCGTTGAACACACGTGTTGACGGAATGCTTAACGCTATAAGAGCGCAAAAAAATATGTTTGATAAGTTTGATAAATTAAAGAAAAAAATACAGACCGGTAAAGATGTAAATGCTAAAGATTACATAACATATTCGCAAATACTTGAGCAGCGTGGGCAAAAGGCGGAAGCACAAAAGTTTTATGATGTTTTGCTTTCAAACAAATCGCCTGTTACAAACAATATGGTTTTTCAATATCTCGGTTCGGTGTTCAGCAAAAAAAATGATTTTGGCAGATTGAAAAAACTTTTCGAGAAAATGCTTGTTCTTAATCCGAATGATTGGAATGTATGGCTTAATTATTCTACATATTATTTTGCAATCGGGAATGTTAATGAATGTTTTAAATGTATAGAAAAAGCACTTGAAATTAACAGACAACAGGTTACAGGACGGTTGTGGCAGGATCCGAGGTTCAAAACTCTTCGCGAAAGTAAAGACCCTAATATAAAGAAAAGATTTATGGATTTAACTAAATAATGAATGATAATTTTACACACGAAATTGAAATTTCAGCACGCTCTTTGATAAAACTTGCTTTGGAAGAAGATTATACCGATAACGATGTTACGGGTATTGCGGCGTTTAAAAACAACGAATATTGCAAAGTCAATGTTGTTGCGCGTGAATTTTTAATTGCTGCGGGAATACCGCTTATTTCTTTAATTTATGGTTTGATTGATAAGAACATTTCCGTAAAAACTTTTTTTGATGATGGAGATAAAATAAAAAAAAACAGGGTGATTGCTGTAATTAATGGACCGGCAATTTCTGTTCTATCCGGTGAACGCACAGTTTTAAATTTTATACAGCGACTTTCCGGAATTGCAACTTTAACATCAAAATATGTGGATGAAGTTTCCGGCACGGGTGTAGAAATCATTGATACACGTAAAACAACTCCGGGATGGCGATTGCTTGAAAAATATGCCGT
>QMOL01000091.1 GCA_003648225.1 Chlamydiota bacterium | reverse complement strand
GTTGACGAAAATATTACCAATGAAAATATTATCAGTTTGAAAAGTGATGTCCTTGACAAAAATATCCTTCTCGAATCTAAAAAAATCATTAATGAAAAATGGGGGGACGTTGATCTCCTTATTAATGCTGCCGGTGGAAATTCACCAAAAGCAACCACAAAATTAGAAGCGTTATCCGGAGATAATTCTGATAATCTTGAAGATTCGTTTTTTGGGATTGATACGGAAGGATTCAAGTTCGTTTTTGATTTGAACATTATAGGAACTGTTTTACCGTCAATGGTTTTCGGTACAGATATGGTTAAGCAAAAAAAAGGTGCAATTTTAAATATTTCTTCAATGAACGCTTTCAAACCATTAACAAAAATACCGGCGTATTCAGGCGCCAAATGCGCAATAAATAATTTTACCGAATGGCTCGCTGTTCATCTTGCGAAAACAGGTGTAAGGGTTAATGCTATTGCACCAGGTTTTTTTCTTACTAATCAAAACAGATTTTTATTGATAGATGAAAAAACCGGCAAACCAACCGAAAGAGGGCACAAAATTATTAACGGAACTCCAATGGGAAGATATGGCGAACCGGAAGAATTGCAAGGAGCGTTGTTATTTTTATTGTCTGATGTTTCAAAATTCATTACCGGTGTGATTATCCCTGTTGACGGCGGGTTTAACGCATTCTCAGGAGTATAGTAATACGCGGAATGATGGAAAACCATCCCGTCTTTTGACTCCCCTTCTTAATAAAATGGGGAATTTAATTAGGCTTGTTGGATTAGCGAGCGATGTTCATAATGTTCATTTAGTCCAAAAAATAATAATATAAAATATACATGAGGAAAACAAATGATTTTAAAACAAAATTGTAAATATGCTTTACTAACTCCTACAAGCATGGGAGTAAGAATTACCCCCTCTGACAGACAGCCTGTCCATTCAAGTGATATTTTTAAACTCCAGGCGACAAGCGCGGAATCAAATGTTGTAACTGTTTCTTCATCATTAGGATTACCTGTAAAAATTCTCACCCGCTTTGTAAAAGGCAGTCCAATCGCACGCTTTATTAAAGACAATCTTGCTTCCAGACATATTGATTTTGAAGGAGTGGAAATCGAACAAGGAGGTCCCTGGGGACATCGTCATCAATTCAATATCGCTGATAGTGGATTCGGCAACCGCGGTCCTCGTGTTCATAATGATCGTGCAGGAGAAGTGGGGTTAGGACTATCAGTAGAAGAATTTGATCTTGAACGGATTTTTATCAAAGAAGGTGTTCAATGCGTGCATTTATCAGGGTTAATCGCCGCGCTTTCTCCGGAAACAAGTAATTTTTGTTTGGAAATCGCACGAATTGCGAAGAAAAACGGAACATTAATTTCTTTTGATCTTAACCATCGTGCTTCTTTTTGGACCGGTCGCGAAGAAGAATTGCATAAAGCGTTTGCAGAAATCGCGGAGCTGTCTGATATTCTTGTTGGCAATGAAGAAGATTTTCAATTATGCTTGAATTTAAAAGGACCGGAAGTTGGCGGTAAAGATATTTCCGAAAAATTGGATTCTTTTAAAATTATGATTGAAAACGCTAAAAAAAGATTCCAAAATACTTCTGTCTTCGCTACAACTTTGCGCGAAGTCGTTAATGCTAATTGTCATTTGTGGGGAGCTGTTATTTGTGCCGAAAACAAATGGCATATCGTTGAACCAAGAGAAATAAACGTGCTGGATAGAATTGGCGGAGGAGACGGCTTTGTCGGCGGTCTACTTTACGCATTACTTAAAAATTGGCCGGCAGAAAAATGGATTCAGTTCGGTTGGGCATGCGGCGCTCTCGCTGCAACTATGCTTACCGATTACGCTCAACCCGCAGACGAAGAACAGGTGTGGAGCATTTGGGAAGGGAACGCGAGGGTGAGGCGATAAATAATTATATCAATTTAATTTATGAAATAAATTTATGCTTTATTATTCAAAAACAGCTGATACAATATCTTCCGATGAACTCAAAAATATTATTTTTGAAATTCTCGAAAAACTAGGTCCAAAGAAAAAAGTCTTAATTATTCCTCCGGATTTTACCCGCTTCCATTCGCGTGCCGGTGAGATAACCGAATATGCGTATCAATTTTACGGAAATATCGTTACGGATATTTTACCCGCGCTCGGCACTCATTTTCCGATGAAAGAAGAAGAAATTAAAAAAATGTTCGGTGGCATTCCTCTAAATCTTTTTAGAGAACATGATTGGCGAAATGATGTTGTTGATATTGGAGAAGTTCCCGCGGAATTTATGAGCAAAGTTTCTGAAGGGAAAATTAATCAACCGTTTCCCGTGCAGATAAACAAACTGCTTATCAATGGCAACTTTGATTTAATTCTTTCTATCGGACAGGTGGTTCCGCATGAAGTTATCGGAATGGCAAATTATAACAAAAATATTTTCGTTGGAACGGGCGGCGCGGAAGGCATTAACAGCAGCCACTTTCTCGGCGCGGTTTATGGTATGGAACGAATTATGGGTAAAGCTGATACACCTGTTCGCGCGGTACTGAATTATGCTTCTGACAATATAGCCAATCATTTACCGATAGTTTATATTCAAACCGTGTTAAGTCGCGGCGATGACGGAGAAATGAAATTAAACGGAGTTTTTTCCGGAGATGATGTTGAATGTTTCTATGCCGCGGCGGAATTATCTTTAAAGGTAAATTTTGAAGAAGTTGAAAAACCTTTAAAGAAAGTTGTTGTTTATCTTAATTCGGAAGAATTTAAAAGTACTTGGCTTGGAAATAAAGCTGTTTATCGCACAAGAATGGCTATTGCTGACGGAGGAGAATTGATTGTTCTCGCGCCGGGGCTTAAAGAATTTGGCGAAGACAAGGAAATTGACAGATTAATCAGAAAATACGGTTATACGACGACACCTGAAATTTTGGAAGCTGTAAAAAGCAACAACGATTTAAAAAATAATTTAAGTGCCGCGGCGCATTTAATTCATGGTTCTTCGGAAAATAGATTTAAAATTACTTATTGTCCCGGAAACTTATCAAAAAAAGAAATTGAAAGTGTAAATTTCAACTATGCCGATCTTACCGAAATGCAAAAAAAATATAATCCGGAAAAGTTGAAGGACGGATATAACACAATGCCGGACGGCGAAGAAATTTTCTTCATTTCTAATCCGGCAATAGGTCTATGGAAGGCTGGAGGAACATCGTCTCCGGCGTCCTTACCCCCAAAATAATGTATTAATGAATTGAGAAATAATTTTATACTAATATAATATAATAATAAACAGGAGATTTAAAATGTCGAAGAAAGCTGATATTGGCGTTGTAGGACTTGCCGTAATGGGAGAAAACCTTGTCTTAAATATGGAGAGTAAAGGCTTTACAGTTGCTGTGTTTAACAGAACAGTACAAAAAGTAGAAAATTTTGTTACAGGCCGTGGGAAAAATAAAAATATTATCGGATGCAAATCCGTTGAAGAACTTTGCGAAAATCTTGAACGACCAAGAAAGGTGATGCTTATGGTTAAAGCCGGCACACCGATAGACACTTTTATAGAAAAGATTTTACCATATCTTGAGAAAGGAGATATAATTATTGACGGCGGGAACTCGCATTTCCCTGATTCAATTCGCAGAACAGAATATCTCGATAAAAAAGGTATCCTCTTTGTCGGTACAGGAGTTTCCGGAGGTGAAGAAGGCGCATTGCTCGGCCCTTCAATTATGCCCGGTGGAAATCCCGCGGCTTGGCCTGTTGTTAAGCCTATTTTTCAAGCAATTGCCGCAAAAAGTGATGATGGAAGTCCGTGCTGCGAATGGGTTGGAAACAACGGCGCGGGACATTACGTAAAAATGGTGCATAACGGTATAGAATATGGAGATATGCAAATGATTTGTGAAGCTTATTCTTTAATGAAAAATATTCTGAAAATGTCGGCTGAAGAAATGAGTGAAATTTTCACCGAATGGAATAAAAGCGAACTTGACAGCTATCTTATAGAAATCACTTCTAAAATCCTTGTGAAAAAAGACGATGAGACAGATAAACCGGTTGTCGATATTATACTTGATACCGCGGGACAAAAAGGTACAGGTAAATGGACAAGCGAAAGCGCACTTGAACTTGGAATGCCGACTATGACTATAGCCGAAGCTGTTTTTGCGAGATGTATTTCCGCGTTAAAAGAAGAACGTGTTGCAGCAAGTAAAATTTTAACCGGTCCGGAAAAGGAATCTGAAATTGATAAAGAAAAATTTATCAGTGATATTAAAAAGGCGCTTTTTGCTTCAAAAATCTGCTCTTATGCACAGGGGTACCAATTAATGAAAGCTGCTGCTGAAGAATATGGCTGGGATTTGAATTACGGAGAAATCGCTTTGATGTGGCGGGGCGGATGTATTATTCGCGCGACTTTTCTTGGAGAAATTAAAAAAGCATTTGATAATAATCCTGATTTGGCTAATTTACTTCTCGATAAATTCTTCAAAAATATCATCGATGATTGCCAGACCGCATGGAGAAAAGTTATCAGCAAAGCTGTTGAATGCGGAATCCCGGTGCCTACTTTTTCAAGCGCGCTGGCATATTATGATTCTTATCGCTCGGAAGTTTTACCCGCAAATCTTTTACAGGCGCAAAGAGATTATTTCGGCGCTCACACTTACGAACGAATTGATAAACCACGCAAAGAGTTTTTTCATACAAAATGGACAGAAACAAGTGGAGATACAAGCAGCTCAACTTATGTAGTGTAAAATAAAGGATTGTTGGATTATTGGATAAATGGATTATTGGTTATCACAAATCCATAAATCCGCAAATCCATTATCATGCAACTATCAAAATACTCATTTGGAATAGGTGACAGATTCGGCTGCCAGGGCAGCGCGCAATTAGCGGCATTTATTGAAGCAAAAAAATCGGCGTAGATGTTACTCCGGTTTGGAACAAATCTAACCGCGGTTCATACTCAGGCAAAGAAGCTGATAAAGTCATCGCTGATGCAAACTGGAAGGGGGGCTTATTTTGTTGACGCTGATCATATTAATTTAAGTTGCGTAGACAAGTTTATAAATTCCAGCGTTTTTTTACGCTTGATGTTGCCGATTATATTGGTGGAGAATCAAATTCTGCTGATATAGAAAAATTTGTTTATTTTCCTCTTGATGTTGGAATATTCCATTTCTTCATCCTGTCTCGTACACTTTTTTCTGAAATACCCAATTCGTTTGCTGCACGAGTTTGATTTCCATTACATTTTTTTAAAGCGCTATGGAGCATTTGTTGTTCCAGTCTTTCAACTGTTTCCGGCATTTTACCGTTAAGAGCTAAAGTAATTGTATCTCCAAGAAAATTATTACTAATTGTTTTTTGAATCGTATCCGGCAAATCTTTCGGTTCGATATATTCTGATCTTGTTAGAAGAACAGCTCTTTCAACCGTGTTTTCAAGTTCTCTTACATTCCCGGGATAATTGTATCTTGTTAACAATTCAATCGCTTCCGGATTAAACCCTTTGACTTCTCTATGATTTTCTTTTGAATATTTTGCAAGAAATGCCTGCGCAAGAACAACGATGTCTTCTCTTCTTTCACGCAAAGGCGGGATATGAATAGGAACAACATTTAATCTATAAAACAAATCTCTCCTAAAGCGATTTTCTTCAATTAATTCTTCAAGATTGCGATGCGTTGCCGTAATAACTCTGACATCAACTTTTATTAATTGCGTGCTGCCAACTCTTTCAATAACTCTTTCCTGCAAAGCCCGCAAAAGTTTTACTTGAACGTTTAAGGGCATATCGCCAATTTCGTCAAAGAAAAGTGTTCCGCCATGTGCTATTTCAAAACGGCCCGCGTGAGTATTTACAGCACCGGTAAATGCTCCTTTTTCGTGTCCGAAGAGTTCGCTTTCTAATAAATGTTCATTTAGAGCCGAACAATTTAAAGCAATAAACGGTTTGTCTTTTCTCGGACTTGCAAAATGAACCGCCCGCGCGATAAGTTCTTTTCCCACCCCCGTTTCTCCCATAATTAAAACACTGCTTATTCCTGAAGCAACACGTGCGCAGAGGTTTAATACATTTTCCATTTGAGAGCTTACAGAAACAATATCATTGAATGTCGCATTTTCATTAAGTATTTCTCTAAACATTTTATTCTCTTCCACCATATAAAACTGCTCTTCGGCACGACTAAGAATTACTTCAAGTTCATCAAGATCTATTGGTTTGGTCAGAAAATCATATGCTCCGGCTTTCATAACGTTAACCGCGAGTTCGACATCACCGTAAGCGGTGATTAAAATAACCAATATTGCGGGGTCCATTTTTTTTACTTTTTCTACGATACGAAGTCCGTCCAATCCCGGCATTCTAAAATCAGAAATAATAACATGAACGCTTGATTTTTCAAGTATTTCCATTCCTTTTTGTCCCGTTTCCGCTGATATGACATTATGACCTATATGCTCAAGAAATCCTGTAAGAGATTCTCGTTGAGCCTTTTCGTCATCAATTACCAATAGATTCATTTTTCCTCCGGTTAGGTATTCTGATAGTAACTATCGTGCCTTGAGTTTCGTGTGATTGAATAATTATTTCTCCGTCATGCTGATCAATAATTCTTCTGGTTATCGCTAGTCCTAATCCTGTTCCGTGATTTTTTGTCGAAAAATATAAATCAAACGCTTTTTCTCGTTCCTCTTTTGTCATTCCGCCTCCGTTATCTTTGATAACAAAATCTGTATTTTTGCTGTCCTGGAAAATAGAAATTATTATTTCTCCAAGTGGCGGGGTCGCTTCAATAGCATTTTTAATAACGTTTACCAATGCTTGTTTTAAAAGATAGCCGTCAATATTAATTAAAAACGGATTGATATTTTCTGTAAAGTTTATGTTTATGTTCTTTTGCCTCGCCACTCCGCTTTCAAGTAAAACAATATCTTTTGCAATATCTACAGGATTTTCTTTCTCAAATCTCGGATGTCTTGATGAAGCAAAATCAAGAAATTGTTTAACTATATCATTTAACCTTTTTATTTCTTCCCTGATTATTCGCGTAAACTGCTCAAATTTCTCCTTGCATATTTCTCCCGGCTCAATTTCTCTTTCCATCCTCTGTATTAAAATCTGTATCGCGTTTAACGGATTCCTGATCTCATGCGCTACTCCGGCTGCAAGTTGGCCCATTGCCGCAGTTCGTTCTTGTTGTCTTAATTGCTGTTGAATTCTTTCAACTTCAGCCATCATATTATCGTGTTCACGTTCAAGGATAATATTACTATGAATATTTATAAAATAAAGTACAAGGATGAGGATAATAAAAATAAAAATAAAGCCTTGTAGTACAAGACGACGCATTAGATGCAATTCTAAAGTACGAATAGAATTAATTTTAAAACAAACTCTTAGAAGATATTTTTTGTTATCAATTCTAAAAGGACAAACCGTTTCAAAATGATATTTTTTGCCCGGCAATATTCTATGCATTGTTTTTTCTTTATTAAAAGCATGACTTAAAAACATATCCGACCAAATACTGTTTATATCTTTAATGCCTTTTGTCGCTGCAATTATTCCTCTTTCATCCTGACAAATTATATAATATATCGAACCCGATTTCTCAAATTTCCGAATTAACGCGCCGGTGCCGTATTCCTTTAATACTTTTAATACCTTGTTGGTTGCTATCTTTTCATTGTGAAGTCGCTCTCGAATGCCTGAAGTTGTTTGAATACCTACTATAATGGTGTGAAGCACAATTTTGGCATGCTGCGATGATAAATTAATTAAATCTTCGCGGCTGTGACGATATTGATAAATTAACGTTAAAAACATCGTTACAGCAAGGGCAATTGCCATAACAATTATTAACACGGGAATAAGATATTGTTTTATCTTTTTCATAGAAATTTATATAAACAATATTATTGATTGTCTAATTTTATCAGATAAACTCACTTTTTGCAATATAGAAAAATTGTACGGTAATTGATGAATTCCTTTAATTCACGTAAGTCTTTCCCGTATAGGAACCCTCTTCCGGCGACTAATCGCAGTGTGCTGATTTCAAGGCGTAGAAGGTGCAATACGTCAAGTCTTATGAAACGCAGTAAGCAGTGTGCTGTGATTAGCCCTTGTGGCTAAATCGCACATCACAAAAATTATAAGTTTTGGGGCGCATAAAAAAATTTAAACAAATGATAATTTCTAATAATTTTATTGATTCTCACAGTTTCGTCGCTGGAGGGGATGGAAGTATCCTTGACAAAATATAATTCTTGTGATAAACTTTATAAATAAAAGTTAAATAATTTTATTAAAATATTTTGTTAAGGAGTTTAGTCATGAAAATTATATTTCTCAAAAAAATATCGCCTTATATAAATTTTCGCACCATTATTGTCTCAATTTCTCTGTTTCTCTTGGCTAATACCGAAAACACTTCCGCTGAAAAGGCAATGGTTGAATTGTCAACTCTTAACGGCACAAACGGTTTTCAAATTAACGGCACTAATGGTATGAGCGGCAGCACTGTGAGTTGTGCGGGCGATGTGAACGGAGATGGTTTGGATGATATTATTATCGGCGCGTATGCCGCTTATGTTAGCTCAGAACGAAAAGGAGAATCTTATGTGATTTACGGGCAGAGTAATGGTTTCTCAACCGTAATTGATGTTTCCAATCTTAACGGCATTACCGGCTTCAAAATTGTCGGCATCAATAAAAGTGATTCATGCGGCCTTTCAGTAAGCGGTGCGGGCGATATAAATAATGACGGCATAGATGATATTATTATCGGCGCACCACGCGCAGATCCACTAGGAAAAAGTCAGGCGGGAGAATCTTATATTATTTTTGGCAGCACAAACGGATTCCCTGCTGATTTTGAACTCTCTTCGCTTGACGGCACTAACGGCTTTCAAATTAACGGTATTAGTGAATTGGGTCTGTGCGGATATTCGGTTAGCGATGCCGGGGATGTAAATAATGACGGTATAGATGATATTATCATCGGCGCTTATAATATCTCTTTAGGTGCCGGAGAATCTTACGTGGTTTACGGCAGAGCAACCGGCTTCCCTAAAACTTTTGAACTCTCTTCACTTAACGGCACTAATGGTTTCCGAATTGCAGGAACTGAAAACCGTGCCTATAGCGGCTGGTCTGTAAGCGGTGCGGGAGATATAAACAATGATGGTGCCGATGACGTAATTATAGGCGCTTATCAGGCTGCTCCCGATGACAAAATTCAGGCAGGAAAATCTTATGTAATTTTTGGCCAAACCAATAATTTTAACTGGCGAATTCTTCTTTCTGACCTTAACGGCGCAAACGGCTTTCAACTTAACGG
>QMOL01000090.1 GCA_003648225.1 Chlamydiota bacterium | reverse complement strand
TCATAACCTTTTTCTTTAAGCCAGGTAAGAATTACCGAAGTATCGAGTCCTCCTGAATAAGCGAGCACGACTTTAGGTTTAGCCATAATGTTCTCCTGTGTTATTTTCAATTTAAATTAATGTGAAATATTATTATGATAAGTAGCGGTTTCCCCTTTTTTCTTTTCGTAAGCAAGAGTTCCATTCAACCATATTGAAATGTCCCATCCAGCTGTTTTATAACCAAATTCAATTTTTGTCAAGTATTTCCCTCTTACTTTTTTAACATAGTATCCTGTTTTTGCTTTTACTTTAAAAATATAATACGGTAAAGACTGGTATTCGATTTCATAATTACTTCTTCCTGATATTTCTTCTTCTTTAACTATATTATTTTCACCGGTGGATTTTTCCAAAGGCATATCGCTTTTATTTACAGGTTTAAGATAATGAGAATATACCGTTTTAACGGTATAACTTTTTTTAGGATTAAGTTTTGAAAGTAAAATACTAATAATCCCATAACTTTTCTTTTGATATTTTCTAATTGAGTGATTATGATCCATTTTTTTATAATTCCCAAGTTTTTCTGTGGTTTTTATTTTAAGATTGATTTTTGATAGATCATCTGATTTTTTCTCAATGTTTTTCTTCGCTTTAATTGTTTTTTCTTTCTTCTTTTTCCTTTCAAGTGCCTGCGCTTTTAATGCTTCATAAAGTTCAGGATAGATTTCCTTAATAGATTTATTTTTAACTAAGCGCCATTTTATCGTTTCTTCACCTTTAGCGGTTTTTATAACAAATTTTTCATCATCTTTTGATATAACTTCTCCCTCAATTGTCCCGCCTTTTCTTAAATATACAATTGTACCTAAACAAAAATTAATAGATAAAATCATAAGTAATGCAATTGTAAATTTTTTCATTTCTCTCCTCATTTTTTGCAAGATTAAAATGTCGCGGGAACAGTGCTCATAATACACGCATAGGCTGCTCCGTTATTAAATGATCCGAAAGAATCAACCGGGATTTTTTGAACTACTACATTTTTACCAACCGTTTTTTCAGCCAAGCCTTCAGTAACGCAGAGTTGAACGCCCGCATTTTTCATTTTTTCAATAGTATGCAACGATAATTTTTTATTCTTTCCGTAAGATTTGCTATTAACAAACACAGCGCGAATACTGCACCCATTAATATATGCCTGATGAATTTGTTCCGCAATCCAAAAAGGAGTCATAGTTCTGCTTTCAACAAGAACTACTTCTTTAAGATTTTTATTGTTTTCAACTTCATAAGCAATCTGTTCTTCAATATCTTTTAATTTCATCTGATGTGTAATTGATGAAGGCTGCATTGCAATCATTGTCGGACATTTGCCCGGGAGTTGTTGATTAGTTTCCACAAGAAGCAGCAAAAGCGGACCATATCGTGCCGCCAATTTTGCCGCAAGCATAATAAAAGGCTGAAGTGGAGCAAGCATCAACAGGGGAAGATATGCCATGAAACATCCGCCGAGTAAAAGTGCTGTAGATATTGCTGACAGCAAAATAAACATTTTTTTGAAAAGTTTTGTTTTCATATTAACACCTTTTTTATATCAAGATAGTTTTGCAATATAAGTTGCGCGGCAACTCTGTCTTTAATTTCTTTTCTTTTTTTTCGTGATAAATCCGCCGATAGCAAAACTTTTTCAGCCGCTACTGAAGTTAATCTTTCATCTTGCAATATTATATCAATTTCCCGTGTGAAATTTTGCTTGAAATATTCTTTAAGCAATCGAACACACTCCTTCGCCATTTTGCTCATATCGCTTTCCGTTCCGTTAAGATGAATTGGATTACCGATCACAACGGTTTTAATTTTCTGTTTTTCACTATTTGTTTTTTCGTATTCCAAAACTAAACTCAAAATTGATTTTGATACCTTTTTAGCTGACCCGCCTTCAATCGTAGGCAAAGGCTGAGCCGTCATCCCCATAGGGTCGGAAACAGCCATTCCAAGTCTTACGGTTCCGATATCAACACCAAGTATTCGCATATTAATTATTTAATGATTTTATGATTTTTAATTGTCATTCTATTTTTCTATTAACTATTAATCCTCCTTCGGCGGATTTACAACAAGTAACGATTAACAATTAACTATTCAATTCATTCCACAAACTTCTTAGTTTTTTCATCCGCACGCAATTTTTGAACAAGTTTTTTCACGTCCTGAGCTCTATCTTTCGGGCAAACCAGAACTGCGTCATTCGTTCGTACGACGATCACGTTATCCATTCCGATAATGCCTACAATTCCGTTCCCTTCGTTTCCAATAACGCAGTTTGAGGAATCTACCGCAACATAATTTCCTTTTGCCGAATTACTGAATTCGTCTTTCTGCCAATGATTTGCGACCGATGACCAGCTGCCGACATCATCCCAATTAAATTCGCCATGAGCGACGATAACATTATCCGCTTTTTCCATTATTGCGTAATCAATGGAGATGGAAGGTGCTGCCGAATAGACATCTTCAATAATTTTTTCAGAAGAATCCTTTTCTATTTTCTTCAATTCTTCATAAAATTCAGGTATATATTTTTCGAAAGCGGCGAGCATATCCCCGACTCTAAAAACAAACATACCTGCATTCCAGAAAGTTTTACCTGTAGCGATTAATTCTTCAGCGCGTTTTTTTTCCGGTTTTTCAATAAATTTATCAACTTTAGAGAAAACTGTTTTGCACGGGGAATCTAATTTCTCGCCGGCAAGAATATATCCGTAACCGGTTTCCGGTGCGCGCGGATGTATTCCAATAGTAACGAGTGCGTGATTTTCTTCCGCGATTTTAGCTGCATCAAGCATTATTCTCGCATAAATATCATCATCGGGAATCCAATGATCAGCAGGAATAACACCGAGAATTTCATCAGGATTTTTTGCCGCAAGCAAAGCTGCAATTAAACCTATACACGGAGCTGTATTTCTACCGTAAGGTTCCGCGATAATATTCTCCGGCGGCAATTCCGGCAAAGCTTTTTGTGTATCCGCGGCTTGTTTTTTTGTTGTAACAATATATATTCTATCGCGGGAAGTAAAATCCGCGCACCGATTTGCAGCTTGAGCGATTAAAGTCTCATTACCAACAATTTTTAATAATTGTTTAGGACGTGAACTTCTACTGAAAGGCCAAAAACGTTCTCCTGACCCACCGGCCATAACGCACATATTCAAACTATTACATTTACGCATGAGATTATTTTTTAATTGGTTTAACTAAATTCCGTACAAAATTCTTTATATCATTTACCATTTCATCGCTATCGCCGCCATCAGCAATTTTCTTAACAATCGCACTACCCACAATAACCCCATCGGCGATTTTAGCAACACGGCTTACGTGTTCGGGTTTTGAGATTCCAAATCCGACCGCGATAGGAATATTGCTATATTTTCTAATTAAATTTATCTGTTCTTCCAAGTCGTCTGAAAGTTTATCAGTAACGCCGGTAACACCTGTTCGAGAGACATAATAAATGAATCCGCTTGCTTGTTTAGTAATTTTTTTCACACGTTCTTCATTGCTGGTCGGTGTAATAAGAAAAATCATTTTCACATCATTTCCGTCAAGCTCTTTTTTTAGTGAAACTGATTCCTCAGGCGGAACATCTAAAGCGAGAACTCCGTCAACACCTGCTTTGGCAGCATCAGCAGCGAATTTTTCATACCCATATTGATAAACGGGATTCAAATATGTAAAAAACACAATTGGGATTTGAGTTTCTTTACGTAGATCTGCAACAAGGTTTATTACATCCGCCAATGTTACTCCATTTATCAGCGCTCTCTCCGCGGCTTCCTGATTAGTTTTACCATCGGCAAGCGGGTCGGAGAAAGGAATACCCAGTTCAATAATATCGGCGCCTGAATTTTCCAATTCAAGGACAAGCTCACGTGTCCTCTTCAAATTCGGGTCACCTGCAGTAATGTAAGGAATGAATGCTTTTCCCGACATTTTGTTTAATTGTGCAAATTTTTCATCAATGCGGTTCATAAACACTAAAATATGTTATAATTATATTAACAGGCACACTTTATGCCATAATTTATATATTATAACAATTTAGCTGCTTTTTTTCCATAACTACTTGACAAAAGTACTATAAAAAATGTATTATTTGTTAAATATTAATTAAACTATATTATAAAATATGAATTTAAAATTTAAATTATTATTGTTTTTTATCATTACTGTCTTTATTACATCTTTTTCTTTCGCAAGAACAACTGTTAGATATATCGATGCACTAAAAGTTATTTATACCGGAAACGGAGGATTAATAGCCGGCCCATCCGACGCGGGCGACTTCACTTATAAAATCTCAATAACCGGTTTAAGTTTAACAACTAATATTAAAGAAAAAGTTAAAGACACACTTGTCATAAAGCCGACCAGTCAAAGTGCTAATTCAATTTTTATTGATGAAATAGTTGCAGACGGTTCATTGAATTCAATTAAAGTTACTTTCCCTCCCGGAAAAAATAATATGGCAAGTTGTGTACGCAATATTAACGTTAAAGGTTACGTGAACAAAATAACTATCATCAACGGTGATCTTGGCGCTCCGGACGGACACGATGGTCAAGTGAATGTTGTTGGTCCTATAAAACAAATATTGGTTAAAGGAAAAAAACACAAAATTAAAAATACTGATGCAACGGAATGGTGGGGCGGGAATATCTGGGCGGATATTAATATTGAAAACGGTGTTTCAAAAATCATAGCTAAAGGCGGGAATATTTATTACTACCCGGGAGCAACCGACAACGGAATGATCTCAATTAACGGCGATGTTAAACTTATCGCTTCTGATGGAGTAGCAGTAAAAACGAATGAAACCGACAAGGCAATGTTCGGCGGAGCGATAAAAGCGGATATATTCAACACAGGAAATGAGATCAAACAAATTCGCGTTAAAGGGGGCAGAATTACTGATAGCGGAATTTACTGCAGGCAAATCAAAAAAGTTTCTGTTAAAGGACAGAAAGCGGCTGACCCCCGTCCGTTATTTTCTGTTTTCGAACAAGGAATCAGCAAGACATATATTCAAACAACCGCTCCTAATTATAATTATAAAGATTGCAGTCTTAAAAATGTAAATGTTAAAAATGGTTCAGTCTTCAATTCTCTTTTCTCCGTTAAAGGCGATATTAATTCAATTGTTGCCTCACTCGAAACTCCATCTTTAAGCAGCTCAATTACAAACTCTGTATTCAGAGCCGGAACCGATGAAGATTTATCACAAAATGAATCGCCGACAATCTCTCCCACTCTGTTTTACACCGGTGTTGTTACAGAAGCGAAAGTAATTATTCCATTCACTTTCGACAGCATTGATTCAGGAGAAACACTCGCAGTAAGAATTCATAATCGCGGACCGGCTCTCGATGCTGTTATTTCAAATTATTACGGACAATCGTTTGGATATGGTGAAGCATGGAAAGTTAGCGATTACCCTGAAAGCGGAATGTTTGTATGGATAACTCAATCCTATCAGGAAGATGTTTATTCCAATATTATTGTTAGAGTATCTGATAACGGAATTCCTAATAAATTTGACGACTTAAGCATTATCGCTTCGGTTACTTCAAGTAATCTTGCTCCGATATTGACTATTTCGCCCGATGATAATCCGCGAATTGTCAACTTAACGCAAGAAGCGAACGCAACCTGGACAGCAGATGTTTTTGATATGAACCTTTATGATATTATCACTTTCTCAATAGCCAATAATTCACCGGGACTTCTCGTAAGTAATCTTACTACCCGTTCTTTTTATATTTATTCCACAAACCTTATAGAAGGAGTATATTCAAATATTACTTTTACGGCTACTGATAATAAAGGACTCAGTGATTCAAAAATTATTACCCTTTATGTTACAAGTAATTCTGCTCCTGTCATAACTACAACCCTTACTGGCAATAAAATTACCACCGGCGTAAGCAACAGTTTTAGTTTTTATGTTACCGCAATATCCGGTAAAACAAATACTTTGACGTTCCCTGTCCCGTCTAAGCTGCCTTCCGGTGCGGTATACACTCAAGCTGTTTATAATTCTGTTTTAACTGCTTCAAATAAGTTTTCATGGACCCCCGCCGAGACGCAAACAGGAACTTACAATTTAACATTTATTGCTTATGATTCTGATATCAAATCACTAACCGGAGAAGTTGCTGTTGTAATTACAGTAACTAACGGAATCACTAATTTACTTTTGCCTTTATATAACAACTCAAGTTTTACCGATCGATCAGAAGATTCTTCATCTCAGGAACCTTCTTTTTCAAGTGCCGCTTCTTATCCCGGAAAAATCGGGCGAATTAATGCGAATAGCAGCGTTTATTATTCTCAATTCATCGCAGGTGTTAAAGATGAAATCACGGAAGACTGGCAAAACGCAAGTTATCTCGGGCGTATGCAAAGTTTAAAAATCGAAGGCGGGGCTTACAGCAACATTTTCATTTCTCTCAAAAAAATCTCTATCTGGCAGGGTGATACTTTCGATTTCTCAGGTAACGCGGTCTGGATTGACGGCACTCGGGCAATAGATAACTCACAGAAGTGAGTTATTGAAACCACAACTGATTTTGGGGTCCATATCAGGTAAGGATATTCCAAACCCATTGAATATTCGTCATTGATTATTGATTATTTAAATCCATTCTCTTTTTCTCGTGTCAACTTTACACAATCCAGTGTCTTTTTGACACATCTTCGCACCATCAGATCACACTTAAACAACCTGTCAAACGCAACTTACATGTTTGGCACATTTTTTGATGTTAATTTAGCAAATTTAATTTATTAAATTAACAATTAATTAATTTTAAAATTAAAAAAATGGAGGTGTGATATGTTACTACCAACTATAACATTACCAAAACCGTCATTAAATATTCTTGGCGACATTCACAAGTTGCGAAATGAAATGAACAGGTTGTTTGAAGGAGAATTACCATTTGTTTACCGCAATGAATTTCCGCCGATCAACATGAAAGCCGATGAAGACAGCATTACTGTTACAGCAGAAGTTTCCGGTTTAAATGAGCAGGAAATAAAAAGTTCTGTTAAAGGCGATATTCTTAATATCAGCGGAAAACGTATGATGGAAGCGATCGGCGAAAATGATGTCGCGCATCGTAATGAACGTTTCACAGGTGAATTTTCAAGAACAATCAAACTGCCGGCGAAAGTTAATGCCGATGCTGTAAGTGCTACTTACAAGAACGGTATTCTAACATTAACTCTTCCTCGCGCTGAAGAAGAGAAAGCAAAGAAAATCGAAATCAAAGTTGCTTAATTATCCGAAATAATAAGGAGGTGTGTTATGAGTAATAAAGATATTCAAAAAAAAGAAACTGCTGTTCCTCACTCTGTCGAACGAATAAATGATCAACCGGTTTTTATTCCTGCAGTTGATATAATAGAAGATAATAATTGTTTCAAAATAATTGCCGACATTCCGGGAACAGATAAAAACAGCATTGATGTAAAATTCGAAAAAAACATTTTGACTATTCGTGCGGAATGTCCTGAAGATAGTTATAAAGGTGAATTAGTTTACAGTGAATATAAAACCGGTAACTATGAACGCAGTTTCTCCGTGTCAGATGAAATTGATTCAAAAAAAATCGAGGCAAAATATGATAAAGGGGTTTTAACGCTTATTCTCCCGAAAGCCGCCTCGGTAAAGCCAAGAACAATTGAAGTAAAATCCGAATAATTTAAAATTGTAAAATTAACAAATTAAAAAATCATTAAATCGTAAATTCATAAAATCATTAAATAATAATGGAGGTGATTATTATGTCTATCTCTGATTTAATCCCCTGGAAACGAAATAGAAATATTTCGGTGAATAAAAGTTATCCTTTTCACTCTTCGCTTCAAAAAGAAGTAAATCGATTATTCGATGACTTCGGGCGAAACTGGGATATCGATTTCCCGTTCAACTCCCATCCGGAACTGCAAAACTTCAGACCCGATATCAATCTCGCGGAAAGCGATAATGAATATGTTGTTACCGCTGAATTACCGGGTATGGACGAAAAAGATGTAACCGTTGAACTCAGAAATGGCGGATTGATTATAACAGGTGAGAAAAAAAACGAAAAGGAAGAAAAAAAAGACGGTTATATTTATTCGGAAAGATCATACGGTTCGTTCAGCAGACAGGTACCCTTACCTGATGAAGTGAACCCTGATTCGGTAGAAGCGGAATTCAAGAAAGGTATTTTAAAGATTAAATTACCTAAAACCGAAAAAGCAAAAGCTGAACATAAAAGAATCGATATCAAAACCGAATAAACAAAAAAAGTCTCCGCTGTGCGGAGACTTTTTTTGATGTTTGACATTATGGAGTGCAGTAATAAAGACCCGAGACCAATTCCGGAGTATTTTTGTCTCGGGGCATTTACTGCGACGGCGAGTTATCGCCGAAAAATATTAATCATTGATTATTGATTATTGGATATTGATTCCCGCTTCCCTTTGATCCTTTCAATCAAATATTTAATCACAAACAACGGATTATAATAACAATATCTAAACCATAATCTTCGCGGTTCCTGAACTAATCTGTAAAACCATTCCAATCCGTGATCCTGCATCCAGTCCGGTGCCTGTTTAACTGTTCCGGCATGAAAATCGAATGCTGCGCCAATCGCCACAACAACCTGTGCGTTTAATTTTTCGGCAATTTTATCAACAAATATTTCCTGCTTAGGCGCGCCAAGACCTATCCAGACAATATTTGCCCCGGTGTCATTTATTTTCAAAACAACTTCTTCTTCTTCTTCAGAAGTAAGGGGTCTGAACGGCGGAGAATACGAGCCGCATATATCAATATTTTCGAATTTATTTTTTAGATTAGTTTCCAGTTTTTCTAAAGTATTTTCGGTACTGCCATACAGAAAATGTTTAAATCCCGATTCAACGGATTTTGACATGCACAATTCAAAAAAATCAGGACCGTAAACCCGATCCTTGATTTCAGCTCCCCAGGAACGCATTGCCCACACTAACGGCATTCCGTCCGGAAGAGTAACAGCCGAAGTATGATTAAGCGCCTTCATAAGTTCCGGCATTGACTGTGCAACCATAGTAACATGAACATTGCACAAATTCATGCGGATTTGATCTTTTGATTCAATCGCATTTTTTACAAGTTGCAATGCTCCTTCATAATCCGACACTCGCAACTTAACATTAAGAATCGGACAAATTTCCGGTAAAATATTTTTTCCATAGTTTTTCATAAAATATATTTTACCACAATCGACAAAAAATGTCGACAATCAGCTACAGGAGACAATCCGATTTGGACAAACATTTATA
>QMOL01000089.1 GCA_003648225.1 Chlamydiota bacterium | reverse complement strand
CTCTGGAACTACAAAACTAAAGAATTTGATATGCTGAAAAAACACGGGCAGTACGGCAAACAGGATTCTTTTAATGCCGGGAAAATCAAACCGGAAAATATTTCAGAAAACGGAAATGTTAAAATTCGACTGACTTCTCATAATGTTATCGAAAGAAATACTGACGATAAAACCGGGAAAACACTCGTCGGTACCGGCGGTAAACAAACAGGCATTGCATGGTTTAATTACGCTGTCGTAACTCCGGTTCCGGTTCCCGGAAGAGTAAATATTAACACCGCTCCACCGCGCTTATTAGCCAGTCTTCCGGGAATTAATTCCACTTTGGCAGAAAATATTTACACGGGTCGCGACAGAAACGGCAAGAAAATCCTGAAACCATATAAATGCCTCGGCAACTTATTTAAAGTTAAAGGAATGACGCCCGATATATTTGAACGATGTGTTAATATTCTTGATCTTGATTCCAGTGATTTTACTGTTGAAGTAGAAGCACAAATTCTTAAACTTAAGAATTTGAATGAAACGGCTGAATTGAGCCCTGACTCGATAATCGCTTCCCGAAGAAAACGCTTTGTTATTGAAGCAGATAAAAAAGAAGGAGGATATATTGATATTTCTGAAATTGAACAATATCCGGCAAGATGAGAAAATCAAATTGTCCCAATAATTCTCTTGGACAATTTCATCAGCCGTGCCTATAAAATATTATCTTCGGCATGGCATAACATTAACAAATTTAAAAAAGATTAAGATGGAAAAGTTTTGCTCTATGTTTGGTCGTTTCTGGTTATTTCATTTAACTGGTGAGAATTCAAGTGAAGTTTAGATTTAAATTTGTTACATGAAAATTACGGGTATTCCTCATCGTCAGCAATGTGAAGAAACGTCCCGGAAAAAACAAACACAAGTTCGTCAAAATCATGAGTGTGTAAATAAGTATCTACCTGTTTATCATAATCAATCAATGCGCACTCATAGCATCGCCGAAATCATAGCTTATTTTTTCCATTCCGTTAAAGTTGACATAGAAGAAGAAAAATGAGAAAATGGGCATCCACCTATTAAAAAAGCAATTAATTAATCGACCATTAAGAGAATTCACGATTATCAATAAGAAAAGTTGTTGATAACTCAAGAAAAGAAATTTATGTGGAGCGTGTGGAATATAACCGGAAATCAGCAAAGTTAAAATGTCCCTATTGCGGTAGCGGAAGAGCGAAATATTTACGTCAGGTTAAAGAATGTTGGGTATGGATATTCATTCTACATATCAACTTTTTCCGTACAGTTTTAGTGTTATTGAATAAAATCCATAAAAATGATATAATAAATAAATAAGTTAATAAAATCGCTAAAAATAGCATTAAACTAACGATTCGGCCTTGCTTTATATAAATTTAGCTCAAACACCTTGTTTTCAATGAACTTTAACAATAAATCTCGGAAAATTCCCTGTCTCTATTCCCAATGTAAAATCGGCATGTTTCACTTTAAAAAAAAGAGAACAGTTCGATATTCAATAATTAATCCGCCAAAGGCGGACTTTTAGCAAAAATGAGCAATCAAAAAAGTAAATCCAAAATCATAAATTCTATCCCGACATTCACGATGAGCTTACATGAATCTAAAATCCAAAACGGCATTGCTCTTGTTGCCGTTCTTGCTATCCTTGTTGTTCTTGCCATAATGGCAGCTTCGTTTACAGCATTAATGAATATAGAAAATAAGCAAAGTCGGGTACAGATGAATTCGCAGCAGCTTGATATGCTTGTCGGTTCCGGATTGGAACAGGCAAAAGCAATAATCACTATTGATGAAATGAAATCTTCGGCTGATAAATCGTATAACAAACAGTTATTGACATCACCGAATATAAAGAATTCTTATTCAAAATGGATGTTCGTAAAAGATAGTGAAGGGAAAATATGCGGAAGATACAGATTTCGAATCGAAGACGAATCTTCTAAAGTAAATATCAATAAAGCTTTCCTTCTAAAAAACGGAAAAGGTACCGGATGGGATACAGGGGAAATCAACCTGCCGCACGCGCTCGGTGTTCCGCGCAAGACCGCTAAAAAACTTATTGATTATCGTTACGGGAAAAATAAACTCCCGGGGTCCCGCGGCGATGATGACCAGAATAACCTGATTCTGATGGCTGACGGAATTGATAATAACGCGAACGGCGTTATTGACGAGGAAGATGAAGGAATAAATGATCCTAAAGAATATTCGGCTGAACATTTGAAAGGTGATGATAGTAAATTCAGCAGCATGACTGAACTGATAAATGTCATTATGGCTGATAATAAAAAATTATCGGCAAATCTCAAAGCAGGACTTATAAGAGAACTTCCGCGCCGCGCAACTATTTATTCCATCGATAAACCGGGGTCGCCAACACTTCGGAATGATATACCTTCCGATATTAATAGTATTACACCGCGTGAATGTCGTAAATTGTTAATAAGAGCTAATTCCGATATGCCGTTTGAGCCTAATTCAGCTAAGCAAATGCAGCTTGCGGCAAATCTGATAGATTATCGTGACGAAAATCACGTTCTGTCAACCCTTGGCTCAACTTACGGCGTTGAAGCAATCTGCTTTAATGAAATTCTCGCGAATGATGAGTCGTATGCAATCGATCCTTTGGATGGAGCGGTGCCAAGACCTTACTCAAATTCTCAATGGAAAGAACGATTCGGATCCACTGACGGCAAGCGAATGTTTTATCGCGTTGACACAATTTACGATTGTGTACCGGACGACCCTATGATGCCTAGCGGGCAATATTATTATAACCTTGATCCGCGCAGAGGATGGAGAATAAGAAACCAAGCCGGGAAGGTACCGATCGGTGGAATTACACGTGGCGGCAGTATAATATTGAAAATGGCTAAAGTTATTGGCAAAAAAGGTAATACAGGAAACGCTGATATAAAAACATATTATAAACAAAAACCTCCAATTAAACTTCCAGGCGGGAAATCATGGTGCCATTGGCCGAGCGCGGGAGCAAATGTTTATACTTTTGGTTCTGAATCACAATACGAAAAATTTTACAATGAAATAATAAAAGTGTTGCGTAAAGTGAATAGTGCGGACGGTAATCGACCGAAATTTCCCAAAAATTATTTTAAAAATTCCTGGGCTATGGTTTATGGTTGGTCAGACAACCCTGTAGCTTATAACCCTAAACCGGTAGGGTGTTTTAAAATAACAACGGGTGACCAAAGTTCCCTCACAATACAATCAACTGATATTAATTCCGGCAATAAATTCGCTACACAACTTTCAAAAGTAAATTTTAGCGACGGTACTCCAATGTCTTTCGATAATTGCGATTTAAGCGTTACAATTAATTCCTGGGGTGACAGATCACCGTTCGCTATGGTGCCGGAAGCAAATGTGACTTATTTAATGCGCTCGCGCAGACCAATAGCAGGAAAATATTTTAAAATTACAATTGGCAGACCGCCAAGAGGACGCTTTACTCAAGGTTATCCAAATGAACTTGGCGTGTCAGGTGCTGTTGGAGGTGATTTTACAGATGATAAAGACTATTTGCGGGAATGGGTTTATAATAACGGCAAACCGGTAAAAACCAAAAGTGGAGGATGGGTAAAAATTATGCTGACTTCTTCTCCTAAAGTCAGTCGAGCAAAAAAAATCAGACAATGGCTTTCGTATTTCAGAATGATCGCACCGGAAGTAGTTGAAATGTATAATGCTTCCGCTACACCCATTTCTCTCGCGAACTGGAGAGTGATTTGTAATACAGGAAGTCTGGCAACTCAAATAGGAAGAATTCACAGCACTTCTTATTATGATCAGAAATTACGCAGAGGTATTACTGACGATAATCCGGTGGTCCAACCTCGAGGGCATTTCTACCTCGTGAATGATACAGGACTCTTTGACGGTTGGTACGGGAACGGCGATAATAAGTGGGGTTCCCGCGCTGATGAGCAGGTTCCTGTCTTTCAAATGGATGAGCAAAACTGGGGAGTCGCTTATAAAATTAAAAAAACTCACATGGATTATCCTCCTTCTGGTCGTGCAGGATATTCAATTATAATTGATGAACGAAATCTTGATAAAGAAATATTTAATCTTGAAACTGTTAAATTTGTTGATAAAGATGGCGCCGATGACCCGGATTCATGGAATAATGTTTACGCTCCGGTCGTCTCAGATTTGATTAGGGAACAAAATGAAATATTTCTTGCGCCGGTAGGCAGAGATACAGATATTATCACTGGGAAACTCGTTGGGAAATCAATTATGATACTTGGATTGCCTCATGGGGGCGGCATTGTTTCATTAACTCTTAAAAATGAATACGATCAGGTTTGCGCCAGAACCGTTGATTACGGAAAAGTTGATGTGGATGAACTTGATGTCAGCACTGAAAAAATAGACCCTACAAAGACTACCTGGGTAAAAAGAAAAAAAACTTCTATTGGAGGTACTGAAAATGAAGCCGAAAATCGCGCCATGAAAACTCATCATAATGATAAATTCTTCATTAAAAACGGCCCCTTCTGCAGCATAGGAGAAGCAAGAAATATTTCCACCGGCAACGACTTCGAACGACTCGGCGGCAGCGGGGATATTTCAAAAGGCGCTAACGCGCTTGCAGCACTTTCAAAATATATGTCTTCTTCTAATGTTCGACTTGAATCCTGCCTCGGTGATGTAACCCGTGTCGGATGGAATCAGGCTTATGATGAAGTGGCGGGCTCATCCCTGACATCCGTAAAAGGTAAAGTCGGCGGATGGAAAAAAGATAAATGGGTCGGGCATACTTTGCGTTTTCTTACCGGACCGCTTCGCGGTGAGAAATATCCAATCATATCAAATTCAAAAAACACTATTCTTCTTGCTCAAAAAAATTCTAAATATGTGCCGCGATCTGCTCCTAACCGTAAAGCGGTGAAACCGAACATCGGTAATAAATTTACGATCGGACCGGGTTATGCTACTCCAATGTGCTATACAAGAAAATCCGGTGAATCGGCAACTTGGACATGGAAAAACGCCATAGCTTATCCGGGAACGTATGATTTGTATATTTATGGTCTTAACGATGCTATTGACACAACGGAATTTCTCGAGGAGAATAATAATGCGTCAATTGATGTCGAAATTTGGAACTACAAAATTAAAAAATTCAATAGACTGAAAAAACGAGGACAATACGGTAAACAGGACTCTTTTAACGCAGGTAAAATTAAACCGGAAAATATTTCCGGTGACGGAAATATTAAAATTCGACTGACTGCTCACAATGTCATTGAACAAAATACTGATGATAATACAGGTAAAGTATTGAAAGGTACCGGTGGTAAACAAACCGGTATAGCTTGGTTTAATTACGCTATCGTAACTCCGGTTCCCGTCCCGGGAAGAGTGAATATTAATACCGCTCCTCCGAGATTACTCGCAAGCCTGCCCGGAATAAATACAGCCTTGGCAGAAAATATATATGCAGGCCTCAATAGCAATGGTAAGAAAATCCTGAAACCATATAAAACTCTTGGCGACTTGTTTAAAGTTAAAGGGATGACACCCGATATTTTTGAGCGTTGCGTGAATATTCTTGATGTGGATTCAAGCGCTTTTACTGTTGAAGTTGAAGCGCAAATCCTAAAAAATAAAAAAATGGAAAAAAACGATAAATTAACTCCCGACTCAATAATTGCCTCACGTAAAAAACGCTTCGTTGTTGAAGCTGATAAAAAAGAAGGTAGATATCTCAATATCTCCGAAATCGAAAGCTATCCGGTTAGATAAAATTGAAATAAACTTTAAACCTTAAACCTTAAACCTTAAAAATATGAGAAACATCGTCGCTGAAATTAAACAAAACGCTAAACTAAGAAACAAAACTATTGTATTCCCAGAAACTTGGGATCCAAGAGTACTGCACGCCGCACAAATTATTAAATCAGAAGAATTCGCGCAAATCAAACTTATCGGGAATCCTGATGAAGTTATTGAACTCGCGAAAAAAGAAAAAGCAGATATTACAGGTATTGAAATTCTTGACCCTGAAAAACTTATCGAACAATATAACTTCGTTGATAAACTTGTTGAACTTAGAAAACATAAAGGCTTAACACCGGATAAAGCCGCTGAAATGCTTAAAAATAATTTGTATGTTGCGGCTATGCTTGTAAACGAAGGCGAAGGACACGGATTTGTTGCCGGATCGTCAAATTCTACAGCTAATGTCTTGCGTGCCGCGCTTCATGTTTTTAAAACAAAACCGGGTTGTAAAACTTTGTCAAGCTGCTTTATTATGGATGTTCCTGACTGCGAATACGGTGCCGGCGGCCTGTTTATTTACGCTGATTGCGCTGTACTGCCGAATCCTACCGCAGAACAGCTTGCTGATATCGCTATTGCTTCCGCATCATCCTGCAAAAGTTTTCTCGGCGTTGAACCTAAAGTGGCGATGCTTTCTTTCAGCACTAAAGGAAGTGGAAAAGACCCGATCGTTGATAAAGTTGTTGAAGCAACAAAAATTGTTAAGGAACGCGCTCCGGAACTGGATATTGACGGTGAATTGCAAAGTGACGCGGCAATTATTCCGGCTATCGCTGCCAAGAAAGCTCCCGAAAGTAATGTCGCGGGAAAAGCAAATACACTTATCTTCCCTGACCTTAATACAGGTAATATTTGCTACAAACTTACTGAGCGGTTGGCAAAAGCAGGTGCTTACGGTCCAATTATTCAGGGCTGCGGAAAACCGGTTAACGATTTGAGCCGCGGTTGTTCGGTTGATGATATCATTACTGTTGCGGCACTAACTGCGTTGCTGGATTAACCGGAAGATTGAACTCGGTCGGTCTGTTTAATCCGTCATGTCCGTTTAGTCTGTTTATTTTACAATGCCAAATAAATTCAAAAAAAATCTTCCGAAAATAACAACTGCTGTATTTATTTTATTTATTATATCAGCTGTTTCCTTTCTTAATAAATTCGCGAAAGACAATAATAAAAAAAATCCAACAATTTCTGTCGCTGAATCTGCCGAAGCATTGACTATTCTTTCTCCTCACTGGGAAGGCATTCGTGTTGAATTTCAAAACGCTTTTAATAAATGGCGCGTGGCTAACAGAAAACTTCCCGTGAAAATTATTTGGATCAATGTGGGCGGAACATCCGACATTATTAAATATATTCGTTCTTCATTCAAGCATTCACCGCATGGAATTGACGCCGACATTTTTTTCGGCGGCGGAACTGAACCGTACATAACCCTTGCCCGCGAAAATCTCCTTTCCAAAACGAAAATTCCTGAAAATATTATTTCAAATATCCCGTCTGACATTTTCGGACAGCCAATTTACGACACTAATGGATATTGGTACGGTGCCGCTTTATCAGGCTTTGGTATTTTATACAATAAAATCGTAACTGAAAAGTTTGACCTTCCTACTCCAAAAACATGGAAAGACTTGACCGTGCCGACCTTTAGAACTTGGGTCGGTTCAGCAGACCTACGCAAATCAGGTTCCACTCACATGATGTACGAAATTATTCTACAGGCTTATGGGTGGAAAACAGGAATGTGGACAATAACAGCGCTTGCGGGAAATATTCGCGCCTTCACTCAAAGCGCAAGTACCGTCCCAAAAGATATTGCTGTTGGAGAAACCGCTGCTGGACTTTGTATCGACCAATATGCCTGGAGTACAATGGAAAAAGTCGGTGGAGACCGACTCGGTTTTTCTCTGCCGAAAGGATTGACCGTTGTAACCGCAGACGGAATTGCAAAATTAAAAGGAGCGCCTCAAGAAGAGATTGCCACGGAATTTATTTCTTTTGTTTTGTCGGAAGCGGGTCAAAAAATATGGATGTTGAAAAAAAATACAATTCCCGGCTCTCCGGAAAAGTTCCAACTGAACAAAATGCCCGTTTGGCCGTCATTATTTGCTAAATACAAAAAATACACTTACTTTACCGAGAATCCTTTCCTTTGGAAAAGTTCCGTTAAATACAGCTCTCCGAAAAGTTCGGCAAGATGGGGGATTCTTAACGATTACATCGGTGCGGTGCTAATCGACCCTCATAAAAAATGCGCGGACGCGTGGGCTAAAGTCTGTGATTTTCCGGAAACTAATCCCTTGAAAAAACTCTTCCTCAAAAATTTAATTTCCGAAAGCCAATTGATGAACTTCGCGACAAATCAATATCACGATAATCGCTGGAGAGCCAAACTTTTATCCAAATGGGCAAATGAAGCAAGAATAAAATATGATATAATACTAAAAAATTAAATATTCAATATTCAATAATCAATAATCAATACTTAATGTTCAAGTGAATAAAAAAACTTAGCAACAAACTAAAAGCAAACATTAGGAAAATAAATTGATTACGATTGCGTTACGCATCGAAATCAATTTCCTCCGAGTGCCTGCAACTTAACTAAAATCGGCGCGAAAATATGACCAACGTAAAAATAAAAAATATTGTTAAATCTTTCGGCGAGGTGGAAGTTATTAAGAAAGCCGATGTGGAAATTAAACCGGGAGAATTGTTCTTCCTGCTCGGTCCGTCAGGATGCGGTAAAACTACGCTGCTGAGAATCGTCGCCGGGCTTGCCGAACCGAATTCCGGAGAAATATTTTTTAACGATAAAAATGTTACTTCATTGCCAACGCATAAGCGAAATACCGGAATGGTTTTTCAAAATTATGCTCTCTGGCCTCACATGACAGTCGGCGAAAATATCTGTTTCGGTTTGGATGTTAGAAAATTACCGCGAAACGAAAAACAAAAACAGGTCGCTGATGCATTGAATCTGGTTCATCTGCCCGGCTACGAAAATCGTTACCCTCACCAGCTTTCCGGAGGACAACAGCAGCGCGTGGCTCTCGCACGCGCGCTTGTCATAAAACCCGATGTTGTTCTTCTTGACGAACCATTATCGAATCTTGATGCAGGACTTCGTGAGGAAATGCGAAGGGAAATTAAACATATTCACAAAAAACTTGGCGTTACAATGATCTTTGTAACTCATGACCAGAAAGAAGCGATGGCTATGGCAACAAGAATTGCCGTTATGCATGAGGGAAAACTTGAGCAGACAGGTTCGCCGCTGGAGATTTATCAAAATCCCGATTCGATTTTTGTTGCTAAATTTGTTGGTGACACAAATTTTATTGACGGAACCGTTGAAAAAATTTCCGATAATAAAATTTACATAAATACACCGGCAGGGAAATTAATCTGCCCGGTTGAACGCGCGGTGAAATTACCTGTTCAAAATGAAAAAGTAAAAATAAGCATTCGACCGCAGGGATTATCTTTTTCTAATGATGGAAGTCAATCGGAAACAAAATGGCAGGGGAGAGTTGTTGAATCAGCTTATCTTGGCGAAAT